>CAWEBD010000103.1:0-16392 GCA_963806435.1 uncultured Bacteroidota bacterium | reverse complement strand
GCTGCCCAAGCGAAAGCCAAGGCTGACGAGAAGGCGGCTGAGGAAGCGCACAAAGCACTCGTGAAGAAGCTGGCTGATGCTCAGCGTGAAGAGAATGAGCGTAAGGCCGATGCGTTGGCAAAGCAGATTAAGGACAACGACGCACGCGCCAAGGAGAAAGAAGCACTCAACAAAGTGCGCATGAAGGAACTGGACAAGCAGCTCGCGGCTAAGAAGGAATGGGAAGCTCAGCAAGTCGTGCAGGACGCCTACATGCCAATACGTCGTGATGTTGAAGCGATGATTGGCAAGCTAGAAAGAACTGTGAGTGAAAGCAACCCCTTCCGCGAGGATGTAAAGTCTCTGTCCACACGTAAGGGGCTCAAGCCCGAGGACAAGCTACGGCTGCGCAAAGCTGCGATGGCTGTGTCTGACTGGTACGGGGATTGGGTCGCTCCACAGTTCGCACCAGAGATGAAGGCCACGCAGAAACGCACAGCGGAAGCACGCAAGGCCACTCTACATCTGAGAGGAAAGGAAAACGCATGAAGACCAAGAAATACATTGTGCAAGCCCATTTCTCTTTTTGGGGATGGGAGCAGTCTTGGAACACAGGAGCAAATGGAAAGTACTCCAAGGAGTCTGCTCAGCGTCGTGCTGAGCATCAAGAAAGAAAATCCCAAACAGGACTGAAATACCGCATCAAGGAGAGCAAATGAAGATCGACAGTCTTGTAATGCACGTTGATGATGTCATGCCGGGGGATGGCGCGGAGTTCTACGGCACCCCCATACGCGAAGTCTCACTCCTAGATGTCGAGGTACGCGAAGAACTGGATGCGCAAGCTAGGGCACGCCTGGGGTTAGGCGTTGAGGCTGTGCCTGCTGAGCTTCTCCCAGGGGAAGTTGTAAAGGACAATGTTATACGCAGGGAAACCACGGCTGAAGTCGTAGGCGAAGAGTTCTACGTGGAAAAGCCAAGGGTTTCCTTCGAGGACAGCATCAGCGGTTTGCAAGTGCCCGACTACTGGGACGACTACGAAGTGAGGTGTGCATGAACTACCCCTATCGCACAGACGAGCAACAAGCCTCGCTAGAGCGTCTTCCTGCTACGAAGTACTCGGAAGATGACATGCCTTTCCTGTTCACCCAGCGCTACAGCCTGTCCCCGGATTACGAAAACTCGGACGTTGTGGCTAAGCGACAAGTCGATTTGCAGGGAGCCATGGACATGCAGTATAGCCTGAAGCAATGGCAAAACCATGAGTCGTAAGAAAAACAGAAAAGCGGTCTGTCACAAAAACAGACCGCATTATGCTTTGGGTCTGTGCCGAAACTGCTATCATAGAAAACACTTCCGTGAAGCCGGTGGCAGAAAAAGAAAAATCGGCATTTGCGCAAGGTGTAAAAAGACAGTAGGCATAGCGGGTAAGGGGAAATGCCACACTTGCTACTGCATCGTCAGAAAAGAGAAAGTAAAAATACCTCTTTTGAAAAGACAGAAAAACAAGTGCGCTGTAAAGGGATGTACCACTGATACACAAAAATATATCTTGTCTGATTGGCAGTTGGACCATGACCATGAGTGCTGCAACCCCGGAAATTTCTGTGCTAAATGCGTGCGCGGGGTTGTGTGCAAACCCTGCAACAGAATCCTTGGCTATGTGGCCGACAGCACCGAGAGACTTACAGGACTGATACTGTATCTGGAAAAGAGGTAAATGGATATTCAAAACTTTATGTCAAAGTTCTCTTCACAGCAAGAGACTTTGGAGAATGAGCAACCGTCAAGGCTCATCTCAGCGAGTGCGCCAAACGCCCTCGGAGCTTTCATGGAAAAGTTTACTAGCCTGACCGAAAGCTTTTTTTTCTATGGTGGCACGGTGGAGCTTAGGTTCGATGTACAGGACCACAAGTATTACAAGGTGGAGGAGCTAGGCAATCTCACCGAAGTCAAGGGCGTCACCAACACTGTGCACATCATCGACCGCTCCGTTGCTCTCACCCCATGGGCAGCTAAGAAGTGCGCAGAGAAAATCATAAGGACTATCCCTCTCGCTACAGATAACCCGCTGATGCTGGCACCTATCAGCCTTGCGGATTTCACCAAGTTGGTGATGGAAGCCAAGAATGCCCACAGGGAAATTCTGGTTGAGGCCGGGGACATTGGACACCTCGCACACAAGTGCTTGGAAGACTCGATCCAGTTTGCAATCGAACACACAGACGGTATTGTACTTGAGCTAAAGAACATCCCCGAGGAGGAGAAAGCAGCCAACGCTGCCAGAGCAGCCTTCGCGTGGATGCAGCAACACAAAGTGAAGTGGCTGAAGACCGAGCAGAAGATTTACTCAAAGAAGCACAACTACGCAGGCACCATGGATGGCTCAGCAATGGTTTCTAGCTGCGACGACCGCTCGTGCTGCGCTAAGCCTTTCGTAAATCACCGTTCCCTAATCGACTGGAAATCCAGCAATTATCTTTACATAGAGTACCTTTTCCAGACGGCCAGCTATCTTGCTGCCGAGGTTGAGGAGTACGGGATCGAGTTCGATGACCGATGGATTCTGCGTCTCGGTAAGAACGAAGAAGAAGCCGGGAAATTCGAGCCATGGTTCTGCGATGCCAGCACATTCGCTGAGGACTTCTCAGGGTTCCTAGCATGTTTGGCGTTGACCAACCTCGTTGACTCAGTGACTGAGCGCATCAGCGTGCAGAAGAAGGGCGTACGCGAGATCAAGAAACAGCAGAGGATCGAGCAGAAAGAAATCGCCAAGATGAAGGCTAAGGTAGAGAAGGCTGCAGCCAAGGCACAGCTGAAGCTGGACCGGGCTGCGGAGAAGGAAAGGATAAAGGCGGAAGCCAAGAAGAACCGAGAGGAGATGAAGAATGCCGCTAAGCGAAGAACAGAAAACTCTCCTAACAATGATGTGGAAGAGAGTACAACAATTGGAGCAGAAACTTCTAAAGTGCCCTGCGAAACAAGCATACGACAAAGCTTGGAAGGAATACCAATTACTGCAAACGAGGTTTCTGGATCATCCAAAATCGAGGTGATGCTCAATGAAAGCTTACCTGTTTGCCCGAGCGTACGGGATGTCACGCCGGAAAGCCCTAAGGATTCAAGCTGTGACAATGCTAAGGAAGCTGGGGGATTCCTTGAAGAAAGCGTGGAAGAACGTAGACCGTTCGTGATACCGGAGGTTCCCGCGATTTTCACGTATCCACCGATGGGTATCCAGGAAACACAGTAATCGGTTTCCCCGATTTTTTTGCCGAACGCCCGCGGCGGGAAACCAATCGAAAATGTGTCCACCTTCATCCCGGACAATTTGGCGGCAATGAAGTGTCCGAATTCGTGGACAAGAACCAGGACACCGACGGTGACTAAGAAGTAAAGGATATATGCCATATCAGAAAATAAACCTCAGACTAGTTGAAATGTTCCATCTCGGCGTAAACGAACTGCCTCGCAGCCCGATCCGCTTCAAATATTTCTTCGATGACGGGAGAACGCTTCGGCGGGATCGATGCCAGAGCCCCCTGCACGAATTCGGCTATCTGCATGAATCTTATTTTTTTGCTAAGAAACAGGTCCACAGCCGCCTCATTGGCGGCGTTCAGAATTGCCGTCGCGGTTCCCCCCTGCCGCAGGGCTTCGTACGCGGCAGTGATGAGACTGAATTTATCGGTGTCGGGCTTGAAAAAAGTGAGTTGCCCAACCTTATTGAAGTCAATCCTCTGATACTTCGATTTGACCCGCTCCGGATAAGTAAGCGCGTACTGGATTGGGATTTTCATATCCGGCATGCCAAGCTGCGCCTTGATCGAACCGTCCACAAACTCGACCATCGAGTGTATTATCGATTGCGGATGAACCACAATTTCGATTTTGTCGGGAGGCAAATCAAAAAGGTAATGAGCCTCTATGACCTCGAGGCCTTTGTTCATCAGTGTAGCCGAATCGATCGTGATCTTGTTTCCCATTTTCCAGTTAGGATGATTCAGCGCCTCTTCGACAGTGACATTTTCAAGTTCCTCTTTCGTGCGATTAAGAAACGGGCCGCCGGAAGCGGTCAGTATGAGCTTCGCCACCGACTCCCTGCCTTCGCCGGAGAAACACTGGAGGATAGCGCTGTGTTCGCTGTCCACCGGAACAAGGTTTGCGTGGTACTTCCTCGCCGTATCGTTCACTATTTCACCTGCAACAACCATCGTCTCTTTGTTGGCCAGCGCAACCGTCTTCCCGGCCTCCAAAGCCTTCAGTGTCGGGCGCAATCCTGCGAAACCCACCAGGGAACTTATGAGGACGTCAAACTCGCCTGTGGACATAACATCCATCAGCCCCTGTTCACCGGAATAAACCTTAAGTTTTTCCCCGTTCAAATAAGACCTGAACTGGCTCGCACGCTTCTCATCAATTATCACCACGCCAACAGGATTAAACTTCTTCACCTGCTGGTAGAGCAGGTCAATGTTCTTGTTCGTGACAAGATAAGTAACGAAGTAGTCCTCACCCTCCTCATTCATGCTGGTGATGACGTCGAGACTATTCTTGCCAATCGACCCGGTGGAACCGAGTATCGCGATCCCTGTTTTTTTCCTCATCTAGTGTGCCGTTAATTAATTTAACCAAGCCCATTCCGCAAAGCAAGAAACTCCCCTATCCGGTGGTGTCTCAGTTTGAAATTAAACCACATAGAAACATAGAACACATAGGTAGGACGAATTTCTGTGCTTTTCTATGTGCCTATGTGGTTGATTTGAAATAGCGGTTCGATTTAAGGTGAAACTGAGACACTACCCCCTATCCCGGCGGCGCACCCGTTAAGGCCGGTACCGTTCTCCTCCCGGAGCAATAGCCGAACCGGGCCTCAAGGTTGGGCAGCGGTCTTTCGATAACATTGAAACAATCGGTCGACTTGCTGAAATTCGGGTATGAAGAAACTTACTGCGGTAACCATTTATTCGATCGCCATGGGATACCTGGAATCGGCGCTTGTAATCTACATACGCGAAATGATATTTGCCGATGCAACACAGGTGTTCCCGTTGAGACTGCTCGAACCCAGGTTTGCGATTCTGGAGACGCTCCGTGAGGTTGCCACCATCGCAATGCTGGCAGTCGTCAGCTACCTGGCAGGAAAGGACCGGTTCGAAAGATGGCTTATGTTCATCTATTCTTTCGCGATTTGGGACATAGTCTATTACATCGTTCTGAAGATCGCAGTAGGCTGGCCGGCATCCCTATTTACGCTGGACGTGTTATTTCTCATCCCCGTCGTCTGGATAGGTCCCGTTATTGCGCCCCTCCTGATCTCCGCTCTTCTCGCGACAGGGTCTGTCATACTTCAGCGGATGCGGGCCAAAAGGCCTGATCTGAGATTAAAACCATCGAACTTTTGGCTCTTCTTGGGTGGGTGTGCGTTAGTGCTGTACTCGTTTACGGCGAAGATTTTTCATATCTTATTAACGGCAGGTTCAAAAGGCCTCGAGAATTACACGCCGGAGACATTTCATTGGGCTCTCTTCCTAACGGGCTACCTGGTAATGTGCGCGGCGGTTGCCAAAACTTTAATGGAATCTTATCACACAATGAGCTCCGCAAATCCCGAGTAGAGGGGATCAGAACCAGGAAAGGTGATTCGATGAAGCACTCAACCGAAGAGTTCAAGAAACGGAAGAAGGACTGGCAGGAGAAGTCGGGCACAAGCAAACTCCGTCCGGTCAAGTTCACGACGGTAAGCGGGGAACCCATAGAAATGCTTTACACGCCTGATGACACGGCGGATATAGATTTTGAGAAAGCCATCGGATTTCCCGGCGAATTTCCATACACACGCGGCATTCACCCGACGATGTATCGCGGAAAACTCTGGACCATGAGGCAATTTGCCGGATTTGGCACACCTGAAGATTCAAACAAACGCTACCACTACCTGCTGGAAAATGGCCAAACAGGTCTCAGCGTGGCGTTCGACCTTCCCACACTGATGGGCCGGGACCCAGATGATCAGCTTTCGAACGGAGAGGTCGGTGTTTGTGGCGTATCGGTTAGCTCTCTTGCCGATATGGAGATTCTCTTCAAGGGCATTCCGCTCGACAAGGTTTCGACCTCGATGACGATTAACGCTCCAGCGGCGATGCTCCTCGCGTTCTACATCGCAGTCGCGGAAAAACAAGGGGTGAAGCCGAATCTTCTTCGCGGAACGATTCAGAACGACATTCTGAAGGAATACATAGCCCAAAAGGAATGGATCTATCCCCCTGAGCCGTCGATGCGGATAATTACGGATATGTTCGCATATACCGTTAGGGAAATGCCGAAATGGAATCCTATCTCCGTCAGCGGTTACCATATAAGGGAAGCGGGCTCGACGGCGGCACAGGAGTTGGCATTTACACTTGCCGACGGGTTTGCCTATGTCGAGGCGGGAATTGCCGCCGGCCTTGAGGTCGACGAGTTCGTTCCTCAGATATCCTTCTTCTTCAATTCCCATGTCGATTTCTTCGAAGAGATCGCGAAGTTCCGGGCTGCAAGAAGGATCTGGGCGAAGAGAATGCGGGACAAGTACGGTTCTAAGAACCCCCGCACACTCGCGTTAAGATTCCACACTCAGACCGCCGGCTGTTCGCTTACCGCCCAGCAGCCTGAGAACAACATAGTCAGGACCGCTTACCAGGCTCTCGCCGCGGTTCTGGGCGGGACACAGTCGCTCCATACGAATTCGATGGACGAAACCCTTGCCCTGCCGAGTGAGAAGGCGGCGACGATCGCGCTCAGGACCCAACAAATTCTGGCATTCGAAACGGGTATCCCAAACACAATCGATCCTCTCGCGGGAAGTTACTTTGTCGAGAGCATGACGGACAAGATGGAGGCACAGGCTGAGGAATACTTCCAAAAGATCGACTCTCTCGGAGGCGTTATACCCGCGATTGAGCAGGGCTTTTTCCAACGTGAAATTGCCGATGCGGCGTATAGATATCAACAGGAGCTGGATAGGAAGGAAAAGATCATAGTGGGTGTAAATGATTTTGTCCAGGAAAACGAGCAAATATCAATCCCAATACTTGAAATCTCCAAAGATGTTGAGACCAAGCAGCGCCAAAGGCTCTCCGAAGTCAGATCCGGCCGGAGCGACAGTGAAGTCAAAGCCGCACTTGAAGGACTATTGACGGCGGCAAGGGACGGAAGCAACCTTATGCCCGAACTCCTCAGGGCCACCCGTGCCTACGCTACCCTGGGAGAGATGTGTGAAACACTCAAGGAAGTCTTTGGCGTGTACGAAGAACCGGTTGTGTTCTAAGCCACTTCAGTATTCCCCGAAAATTCCGATATTTACGTTGAGGATGAGCTAAGTCTTCGTCGTCTCGTTGGTTTCGTGGAACAGTTAAACTCCTTCTTGACAAAGCCGTATAATGCGCATATATTTCAGAGTATATTTCAAACGAATGAGGCCGATGCTTAGAAATCGCGTATTTTTACTGATCCTGGCGGGGCTGTTAACTTCAATTTCCTTCTCCTGTTCTTCGAATAGGGAGCTTGAAAGGTCATCCGGGAACGAAGCGAAGAACCAGCTAGACACGCTTAGTTTGAAGTCATCCATTGAGATGAGCCGGCGGGCTATCGTTCAGCAGACCGAGCTCACGACTCTATATAGGTACGGAATAGACTCCATACTTACCGATGATGACGCTGTGGATAAGCTGATGGGCATCGCCCGCCAGCGCTACGCCGATGCGCTCAGACTACAGAGCGTAGGGTCGCAGGACTCATCCGCAATAGAATTTGAGAATGCCATAGACGTCCTCAACGACTTGAGCTACTACCCGGATATTGAGGAGAACAAGGACTTCTTAGATTTAAGCCGGAAGATAATCGGTGACTACGAAAAGTATATATCCACCGTCCAGAACCTGGGTCCTGGTACATCGGTCTTCGCGCTCCAGGAGAAACTCTCACAGACCGTCGACTCCATCAACATCACCGGCGCCAAGTTCCCCCCTCCGGAAGAGGTACCAACGACCACCGTTCCGCTCATCATGAACAGGTACGTTGAGCAGAACATCGAGTTTTTCACTACCCGTGGAAGATGGCACATGCAGGACTGGATATACCGTTCCGGCAGATATATCCCGATGATGAAAAGGATTTTTCTTCAGGACACACTTCCGCCTGAAGTTGCCTATCTGTCGATGCCGGAAAGCGGGCTCAATCCAATGGCAAGGTCTTGGGCGAGAGCCGTCGGCTTGTGGCAGTTTATCCGCTCGACGGGTAATCTTTATGGTCTCCACTCCAACTGGTGGTATGACGAGAGACGCGATCCGGTTAAAGCAACCAAGGCAGCCGCGAGCCATCTGAAAGATCTTTATTCCGACTACGGGGACTGGTACCTGGCGATTGCGGCTTACAACTGCGGGACGCGTTCGGTGGATAGAGCGATCAGGCGAAGCCACGGAAGCAGGGATTTCTGGAAAATAAAACGCTTCCTGCCGCGTGAGACACGAAATTATGTACCTCAATATATTGCCGTCACGCTCATTGCGATGAATCCGAGGGAATACGGTTTTACCGATAGCGTGGATGCTGCTCCAGCGCCGGTTGACACAGTCCGAATTCCGGATAGTGTAGACCTGAGGGTCCTGGCCGACGCTACCGGAATGGACTACGATTCCCTGCGCACACTCAATCCGGAACTCGTCCACGGTGTAACTCCCCCCGATTTTGACGGCAAAGGTTACCCACTCCTCGTCCCGAAAGGAATGGGGCCCGTATTTGCGGCAGACTATCAGAAACTGCCTGAGACCGCCAAGCTCACATGGACATTCCATACAGTCAGGGGCCGCGAAACACTCTGGGGAATTGCGAGGAGGTACGGAGTAAGCCTCGCCTCCCTCAGGTTAGCCAACGACCTTTCGTGGCGAACGCGTCGAGTCCGGCCGGGAAGCCTGCTTATAATACCGGTCAGAAGTTCATATTACTCGAGAGTGGGAAAATCCGGGCGCGAGAATATCGCTTCAAGAGAAAGAGTCCTGGAAAGCCGTGACGCGACCGTTCACATCGTCGGCCGGGGCGAGACACTGAGCGGAATTGCTGAGGCCTACGGAACGACAGTTTCCACAATCAAGAGGCTCAATCACTTGCACAGCTCGTTCATTAGACCGAGAATGAGGCTCCTTGTGACGGCACCAATGAGAAAGAGCGCCACTCCGAAGGGACAAAGCGTCGCCTCAAAACAGAGTTCCTCCCCGGTTCTTGCCTCCGCTTATCACAGAGTCAGGCGAGGCGAAAATCTGACAAGTATCGCGTCGAGGTACGGCATAACCATCGCAGACTTGAGAGATTGGAACAATCTTGCGGGGAGCAGGATAAGGGTCGGTGAGCGTATCCGTGTTGCGTCGCCGGCGCCGGGAAGCGCCAATGGCGGCAGCATGCTCGCGGAAACTTCCGACTCCAGGACGGTTTACAGAGTTCGGCGGGGCGACTCCCTCTGGAGCATCGCACGCAAGTTCGGCGTCAGCCTGAATAAGCTGAAAGAATGGAACGCGACAGATCCGGACATACGGCCGGGGCAGCGCCTCGTAATCTATAACTAGATATTGTGCCTGAAACCGATCCCACACAATCACCTTCTTCCGGCGGAAAGATTGTAACAATCTTCGGAAGCAGCAAGCCGAAAGAAGGCTCCCCCGAGTACGAAGACGCCATGCTTATCGGGGAGCGCCTTGCTTCAAACGGTATTTCAGTCTGCACAGGTGGCTATGGGGGAACGATGGAAGCGGTATCTAAAGGGGCTTCCAAATCCGACATAAAGATTTTTGGCGTCACCTCCGCCGTCTTCTCACCCAATCCTAATGAATTCGTTAATGTCCAGGTCCACACTCAAAGCCTTTTCGAGAGACTCCAGAAGCTTGTTGAACTCGGGGATGGTTACATAATACTCAAGGGTGGAACTGGAACGCTCGTCGAGTTCGCGATGGTATGGGAGCTGATGAACAAGAGCATCATATCCGGCAAGCCGATAATTGCGGTAACCGAGTTTTGGAAGCCCGTGATCGACCTTCTGGGCCACGAACTCAGCTCCGAGGGAATGGCGTCATGCGCACAATACGTGAAGATTGCCCGGGATGCCCGGGAAGCTGCCGAGATGATGATTTATTCTCTTCTCCAGAAATAGGAAGTTGCCTACCCGTTCCCTGCAAATGCCCCGCTGATTTCCTTCGCTACCTCATCCGGAGTCTTTCCATCCGCGTTTACCCAGATAATCCGTGAATCTTTCCTGAACCAGGTCATCTGCCGTTTGGCGTATCGCCTGGTATTCATCTTGATCTGCGCCAGCATGTCTCCATAAGTGATCTTCTGCTGAATGTACTGAATCACTTCTTTGTACCCTACGGTTTGGAGCGAATTCAACTGCGGGTCGAATCCCCTCCTCAGCAGCTCTCTCACCTCATCGAGTAGCCCCGCGGCAATCATATCGTCGACTCGTTTCTCAATCCGCCGGTACAGCTCCTTTCTTTCGACAGCTATGCCAAATTGCAGGGTCTTGAAGCCAGGTGTGAGTGTGCGCTCTACTCGAAGTTTGGAGATCCGATTTCCTGAGGAGTAATAGACCTCCAGCCCCCTCAGTATCCGTTGGTAATTTCCGGGCAGCAAACCCTTCGCAGCCTCCGGATCGACGCGTTTAAGTTCTGCCAGAAGTCTTTCTGCACCTTCAGATTCCAGTCTGCTTCTTAGGCTCTGCCTCGTCTTCTCATCGATCTCAGGGGCATTGAAGAGTCCGTCGATCGCCGATCGGATGTAGAGTCCCGAACCACCCACAAGAATCGGCACTCTTCTCCTGGAGAATATCCCATCGATTGCTTCCCTTGCAAGGCTGCCGTAGGTTCCCGCGCTTACGTTTTCGTCCAGCGGTACGATGTCGATAAGATGATGCGGGACTTCCGCCAGCTCCCCTCGCGTGGGTTTAGCAGTACCGATATCGATGAGCTTGTATATCTGCCTCGAGTCCGCCGAGACTATCTCGCCGTTCACGAGCTTCGCAAGCTCGATGCCTATCCTTGTCTTCCCGGTGCAAGTGGGTCCTACTATGGCAATGACAAGATCCCGCTTCATCGAGTCAGGATTGTCAGCCACCGTTTTCAGGCCAGCCGTCCCTCCCGATCAGCGGAACAAACTTGAAATCGGATTTGTCCTCAACGAAGCAGTCATTGTTCTCGTTCTTCTTTGTGACGATCTTCATCTGCTGGAAATCGTGAGTACCGACCGGCACGACAAGCCTCCCCCCGACTTTCAGCTGTTCCACCAGGGATTTGGGTATCTCCGGCCCGCCGGCAGTGACAACTATCCCGTCGTACGGAGCAAACTCCCTCCATCCCATTGTGCCGTCGCTTGACCTGGCAACGTATCTGACATTCATACTGTCGAGCACCTGTTTCGCGGTCTTAAGGAGAGAGGGGATGCGTTCGATAGTAAAGACCCTCACTCCCATCGCCGCGAGAACGGCGGTCTGGTAACCGCTGCCGGTTCCGATCTCCAGGACTTTGTCGCCATCCTGCGCGCGCAGAGCCTCGGTCATGACGGCAACAGTAAACGGCTGTGAGATTGTCTGCCCCTCGCCTATAGGCAAGGCTGCGTCATCGTAGGCATGGTTTCGAAGCGGGATAGGGACAAAGAGGTGTCTTTCGACTTTGAGCATCGCGACGAGCAAGCGCTCGTCGGAGATCCCACGGTCCCGAAGAAGGCGCACCATGTCCTCGCGTCCCTCGCGGTATTTGTCAAGAAGTCCTGATTTTGCCATGCATTAAAGGAAAAGATTTAATGTAGACCCTGATGAAACGGAGAATATCTATTATGCGGATGCTGCTTTTCGAATCGTTGTAGATAGTCTTTATCGGCACGAATCCAACACGGTATCCCTCAATGACAGCCTTGAGCAGCATATCGGATTCGTAGTCAAAATGGCGGCATCGCGAGTCGATAGCTCTCAGCACGCGCGCCCGGTAAAGCCGGTACCCGCACTGACTGTCTTCGATGGTAACTCCGGTTCGTGACGAGATCAATCTGGTCGTAAGTGTGTTGGATATAACGCGGTGAAACGGCATGATGTCGGTTGAAATATTGCGCTTCCCCACGACGATATCGAGATGGGCCGCTGCGGCTATAAAATTGGGCATCTCGGCGGGGTCGTGCTGAAGATCCGAATCCATGGTTATGATCAACTCATAGTTGAGTCCGAGAGCCTTCATAACGCCATCCCTCAAAGCGCTGCCTTTGCCTCTTCTAACGACATGCCTCAGAACCCAGACGCCAAGATCCCGTGCGATGAATTCGGTTTCGTCGGTCGACCCGTCGTCGACAACAAAGATGTTCTCCCGAGAAACAATCCTGGAGATCCCAGAGATGAGTTCCCCGATGGTTGCCGCTGCATTGTAGGCAGGTATGATGACGGCGATCTTAGGCATCTTCAGCTGCGTGCTTAAGGATAGATTTTGCCCCCTTGTCGGAAGGACGTGGGAGCGTCTCCTTCAACCTGCGCCGCAGCCCTTCAGGAGAAAGGCCACGAGTCAACGCGCCTTCCTCTGCGACAGAAATCGTCCCTGTCTCTTCCGACACGATCACAACCAACGCATCAGACTGTTCTGAAAGGCCCAGCCCCGCACGATGTCTCATACCAAGAACGTAACCGCTTATCTTAGTGATGGAACTGAGAGGGAGGGTGCAGCGCGCGGCTTCGATCGTATCACCCCTCACTACGACGGCTCCATCGTGAAGCGGGGCCTTCGGATTGAAGATCGAAACCAGCAACCCTTTCGACACCCTTGCGCGGATCTCTTCGCCGGTCTCGATTATGTTTCGGAGCGCGCTTCCCCGCGCGATAACTATGAGTGCCCCGTGTTGCCTGTTGCTCAGCTCGGCCGCGGCATCCGCCACCTCGTCGACTGTTTCACTGATGTCTATATGGATGAAAAACCTGACAAAGCTGTTCTTTCCGAAGTATAAAAAGAGTCTCCGCAATTCCGGTTGGAACAGGACGATGAAAGCGATGACCCAGATGTTAGTCAGTGTGCCGAGCAGCCATCCCAGGGCACGCATCCCGAGCGCCTGGGCGGCGAATGAAAGCGCGAGTATCATCAACAGGCCGATGAAGATTTGCGCCGCCACGGTGCCCCGCATTACCTGGTAAAGCTTGTAGAAGATAAATGCGACTATGGCAATATCGACGATATCTATAAGCGAAACGGTTAGAAAGCCGATATGAAACAGCTCCACTAGACCCTCTGCCTCCTTATCGCATCCGCGACCAGAGCCACGCGTCGCATCTCCCGCACGTCATGCACCCGAACTATGTCGGCACCGTGCAGGATGCTCGCAGTTACGGCCGCTGCAGTTCCCTCGAGCCTTGCCTCCACGGGTGTCTCCAGAATCTTGCCTATGAACGATTTCCTGGATACACATGCAGGAGCAGATAGGTCCTAATGCCGGCCGGCCGGCCGTGCACCTCCCGTTCGAGCCCCACCACCGCGCCCAGGACCGCGGCCAGGAACAACCGGAAGAGAATCTCGTAATTGCCTACCATGGCAGCTCCTTTGCATGGCAATAGGATGGTTGAGCGGTGCCATATAATACCGTAATTTCGGGAAATTGGGGAGATGGTTCAGTAAAATGTCTGCTGGACGTATAATATATACTCTGGTAACTTGGAGACCATGCCCCTATCGTGGAATGAGATTAAAGACCGCGCCCTGCAATTTTCCCATGAATGGGCGGATGAAGCCTCAGAAGATGCCGAAGCGAAATCTTTTTGGGACGCCTTTTTCAATGTCTTCGGCGTTCCCCGCCGGCGGGTGGCCACCTTTGAGAAGCGGGTCAAAAAGCTCGACGGCAAGGACGGTTATATTGATCTGCTCTGGAAAGGGATTCTGCTCGTCGAGCATAAATCACGCGGCAAGGATTTGGACCGCGCCTACCAACAGGCCAAGGACTATTTCCCCGGCCTCAAGGACCGAGACCTGCCCCGTTATATCCTCGTTTCCGACTTCGCCCGCTTCCGCCTCTATGACCTGGAGGAAGACACCCAACACGAATTCCCCCTGAAAGATTTATACAAAAATATTCGGCTGTTCGGCTTCATCGCCGGGTATCAAACCACCTCCTATAAAGAACAGGACCCGGTCAACATCAAGGCCGCCGAACGCATGGGCCGGCTGCACGACAAGCTCAAGGCCATCGGTTACGACGGCCACGAGCTGGAAGTCTATCTGGTCCGCCTGCTGTTCTGCCTGTTTGCCGAAGACACCAGCATTTTCGAGCGCCGCCAGTTTCAGGACCTGATCGAACAGCGCACCGCCGACGATGGCGCAGGATTTGGCGCAATGGCTGGGCCACCTGTTTGAGGTTCTGAATACGCCCCGCCGATCAGCGCCTGCAAAACCTCGATGAGCAACTTGGCCGCCTTTCCCTATGTCAACGGCAGCCTGTTTGCCGAACATCTGCGCACCGCCGCCTTTGACCGGGACATGCGGGACCTGCTGCTGGACTGCTGCGCCCTCGACTGGAGCCGGATTTCTCCGGCCATCTTCGGCGCCCTGTTTCAGTCCGTCATGGACCCGCAGCAGCGCCGCCATCTCGGCGCCCACTACACCACGGAAAAGAACATCCTCAAGCTCATCGGGCCGCTGTTCCTGGACGAGCTGCGGGCCGAATTCGACCGGGTCAAACACCAGCGGAAAAGACTGGATGAGTTTCATCAGCGCCTGGCCCAGCTGAAATTCCTCGATCCGGCCTGCGGCTGCGGCAACTTCCTGGTCATCGCCTACCGCGAACTGCGCGCCCTGGAATTGGAGGTCTTGCGCGCCCTGCACCAGGACCGCACGCAGCTGTCCCTGGACGTGCACAGCTGAAATCCTGTGCGATGTCGATCAGTTCTACGGCATCGAGATCGAGGAATTCCCGGCCCAGATCGCCCAAACCGCCCTGTGGCTGATGGACCACCAGATGAACCTGCGGGTGTCCGAGGAATTCGGCCAGTATTTCGCCCGCCTGCCCCTGACAAAATCCGCCACCATCGTCCACGGCAACGCCCTGCAACGCGACTGGCGGGAGATCGTGCCGCCGCGAGGAATTAAGCTACATCCTCGGCAATCCGCCGTTTGGGGGGAAGCAGTATCAGAGCGACGAACAAAAAGCGGACATGGCGCGCGTGTTTGCCGATGTGAAGGGCGCGGGTGTGCTGGATTTTGTCGCCGCCTGGTATCGCAAGGCGGCGGACTACATGGCGGAAAATCCGGCCATCAAGGCCGCCTTTGTGTCCACCAACTCCATCACCCAGGGCGAACAGGTCGGCGTTTTGTGGCCGATTTGCTCCAGCGCGGCGTAAAAATCCACTTTGCCCACCGCACCTTTCAATGGTCGAGCGAGGCGCGCGGCAAGGCCGCGGTGCATTGCGTCATCATCGGCTTTGCCCTGCATGACGCCGCAGGAAAAGAGAATTTTTGATTACGAAACCCCGCAAGCCGAGCCACACGAAATCAAGGCAAAGAACATCAATCCGTATTTGGTTGATGCGGGGGATATAGTCATTTTCAGACGTAGCGAACCGATTTGTTCTACAGCAGCCATGCGTTATGGCAGCAAACCGGCAGACGGTGGTTATTTAATCCTATCACCAGAGGAAAAAGACAAACTTCTGTCGAATAGAACCGCATGCTGCACCGTTTATTCGAACATACATTGGTTCCGAAGAACTCATTAACAACAAGCAGCGATATTGCCTGTGGTTGATTGATTGTCCACCTGATGTATTGCGCAGGATGCCCAGCATACTCTCCAGAGTTGAGAAGGTGCGCCAATTTCGATTAGCCAGTGCCAAAGCACCCACTCGTGAATTGGCTGCTACTCCGGCAGTGTTTTCCGAAGTTCGCCAACCCTCTACCGATTATCTGGCTGTGCCGGAAGTTTCTTCAGAAAATCGAAATTATATTCCCATTGGTTTTCTGCCAGCTTCCGTAATAGCAAGCAACTTGCTTTACACCATCGAAAATGCCACCATTTTTCACTTCGGCATTCTATCCTCCGCCATGCACATGGCTTGGGTGCGGGCTGTCTGCGGACGTTTGAAAAGCGATTACCGCTATTCTGCCGGGATCGTCTACAACAACTTCCCCTGGCCGCAGAACCCCACGGACAAACAGCAACAGGCCATCGAGGCCGCGGCCCAAGCCGTCCTGGACGCCCGCGCCCAATATCCGGAGTCCTCCCTCGCCGACCTCTACGACCCCCTGACCATGCCGCCGGACCTGGTCAAGGCGCACCGGAAGCTGGATGCCGCGGTGGACGCGGCGTATGCCCGGCGGAAATTCTCCGGCGACCGCGACCGGCTGGCCTTTCTGTTTGAGTTGTATCAGCAGC
>CAWEBD010000102.1:0-37732 GCA_963806435.1 uncultured Bacteroidota bacterium | reverse complement strand
TAGTTTGACCCCGACAAACCAGAACGAGGCCCGTTACTGCTTTTTGATGCGAACGTCCACGACCTTGATGCCTTGCCCTTGCGGATACACGATGGCAGGGTTGAGATCCATTTCGGCAATCTCCGGCAGATCTATCGCCATTTGCGATACGGCGATCAGCAGTCTCTCGATCGCAGCCACGTCGGCGGCCGGGAGGTTGCGCGAGCTCGCAAGAAGCGGGAAAGAACGGATCTGCCGGACCATGCGCGCGGCACCGGCTTCCGAGAGTGGAGCCATGCGGAATGAAACATCGTTCAGTGCTTCGACCTGCACGCCGCCCATCCCGAACATGAGAACCGGACCTACGCCCTTTTCGTGTTTGAAGCCGACAATGACTTCCGTCCCCTGCTCACACTGCTCCTGCACAACAAGCCTGGCTCCCGGGAATCGGCCGGACATTTCCTCCATTGCTTTCTGAAGCCCGGTTTTCCGGGTGATATCCAGCACAACTCCCCCGACATCGCTTTTGTGGACGACATCGGCACTGTCCACCTTCAACGCCACCGGGTATTTCATCTTGCGCGGCAATTCTGCTGCCGTGATCTCAGACTGTGCGGGCAACCGGGATATTGTATGCTTCCATCACCTTAAAAGCGGCAGCCTGGGGGATAAATCCGTCGCCTGCCCCGGCCAATATCTCTTGAGCCTTGGCCTTGTTGCCGGCGGCAATTGCCGGCGTTTCGGTCAGATGCTTCCGGATTTCGCTGTAGCGGGCCATTGCAGCCAGCACCCGTGCGCCCGTTTCCGGGAAGTCGAAAACCGGGATGCCGGCGTTCTTGATGGTTTCGACCGTGCTCGCCCAGTTTTCATTGGTCATCACAACGGCGATGATCGGCTTGGTGACTTTGCTGGCGGTTTCCGCAATCCGGCGGGCGATGGCTTCGCAGTCCACAAAAAATGGAGTCACCATGGGAATAAGTATGGCATCGACACCGGGATCTTCGTTCAGGCAGGAGATGGCAAGGCCAAAATGATCGGCGTTGGCTGTTGCCGCGACGTCGACGGGATTCTCGACATAGGATTCGGGGATCAATCCGGCGCGCAGTTTCGCTTTGGTCTCCTCGGTAAACTTGGCGAGAGAAAGTCCGTGGCCCACGCATTCGTCCACGCACATGATGCCCGGTCCGCCGGCGTTTGCGATAATTCCCACATTCGGCCCGGCCGGAACCGGCTGTGTCGCAAATGCGTATGCGGCGGAAATCATCTCTTCGGTCGTATTGAAGCGCATGACGCCTGCATGCTCAAAAATGGTATCCGTGAGCGAGTCCTGCTGCATGAGCGATCCTGTATGCGAACTGACCGCCTTGGCCGCAGCCGCCGTGCGTCCCGTGCGGATCGCCAGGATGGATTTGTCCTGGGCGATGCGGCGGCAACGCTCGATGAATGCCGGCGTGTCTTTCATGCTTTCGATGTGCATGATGATGGTGCGGGTTTCCGGATCATTGCCGAAATAATCCAGCAGTTCATTGGTGTTCACATCGGTAGCGTTGCCGTGGGAGGCGTACATGCGGAAGCCGGAACCCATTTTGCGCAGGTTCAGGTTCAGCAATTCCGCGACACCGCCGCTCTGCGCCAGGATGGAAGCATTGCCGGGACGCATCGGCGTGAAAGTGAAATTGGCATAGACGGAAATATCCGGGATCCGAGTTCATGACACCCTGGCTGTTGGGACCATAGACACGCACACCGTACCGGCGCGCCGCGTCCAATAGCGCATCCTGGAGCTTTGCTCCATCCGGCCCCATTTCGCTGAATCCCGCGGTATGGATGATGACGAATTTAACGCCCATCTTCCCGCAATCCTCGACAACCTGCGGCACCATGGTGTTTTTAACCACGATGCTCGCGATGTCCACCGGTCCGGGCACGTCGAGAATGCTGGGATATGCCTTCAGGCCGAGGATCTCGGATTCTTTGGGATGGACCGGGTAGATCCCTCCCTTGAAATTATGCGTGATCAGGTTTTTTACAACACGGTTTCCGATGGAAAAAGTGTTGTTGGAAGCGCCGATCACGGCGACGCCACGGGGTCGAAACAGGGAATCAAGCATTGCGTGTTCTCCTTATAGTATTAACCGAAACCAAAATATTCGCAGTCGGAATCGGTATCGGCTTGGTAGTCACTATAAAAATCGATCCGATCCCGATCCGAGTGACCGTTCCAGAAAGATTTACTGAATGGCACCTTCTTCTCTCAGCTTTGCCAATTCTTCCTGGCTGTAGCCGATTTCCAGAAGCACTTCCTCGGTGTGCTCGCCAAGTTTCGGCGCCCGTCTTCTCCACGATGCCGGTGTGTCGCTGAGGTCCCACGGGAATCCCATCGTTTTGGTTTGACCATAGGTGGGATGATTGATATCGATCACGTATTTATTGGCCAGGAGCTGAGGATCTTCTACAACTTCCGGGATGCTTTGTATCGGGGTAAAGATGCAGCCGTGCTCATCAAGTATCTTCATCCATTCGTCCCTGGTCTTGCTGGCAAAGACTTCGTCGAAGATGACGACTAATTCCTTGCGGTTGTCGGACCGCGCGGCGAAAGTGCTGTATTTCGGATCATTGATCAGTTTTTCGAGGCCCAGCGCGCCGCAAACCTTGGCCCACCACCGGTCCGGATCCAGATGCGCGATGGCGAGCCATTTGCCGTCCTTGCAGCAGTAATGGTTGTACATAGCGTTGCCCATGTTCGTCCGAACGAATCTCGGAAACTCCTGTTTCAGCATTGCAGTTCCGGAAATGAGGTGTCCCAGCATCGCAACCACGCTGCCCATCAGGGATGTATCCACCACCTGTCCCTTCCCGGTCTTCTCACGCGCAAAAAGCGCCAGCGTTACACCCCAGGCGCTCATAAGCCCGCCCAGTTCGTCGCCCAGGCCGGGCAGAATCATGCAGGGCGGAGTCTTGTCTTCTCCGGCCGCCATCATGAGTCCGGACCGTGCGATTCCTGTGTAGTCAAAGGATAGACTATTGGCTGCCGGGCCTTTTCTTCCCCAGCCGGAGGCTTGCGCGTAAATGAGCCGGGGATTGCGGGCAAGGAGTTCATCCGGTCCAATGCCCAGCCGCAGGGGAGCTCCGATGCTCATATTGTTCAGGAAGACGTCGGCGGAATCGATCAGCCTGAGAAAAGCCTCCATGCCTGAAGCTTTTTTCATGTCCAGCGTAATGCCCCGCTTATTGCGGTTGGCATGTTCAAAGTAATAGTTGTCCCCCTTCACTTTGAACTCCGCCTCGATTGTCCTCATATGGCGTCGGGCGGGGTCGCCCTCTTTCGGTTCGATTTTGATTACATCGGCTCCAAGATCTCCCAGTCTCATGCCGGAAACCGGTCCCTGTTGAAATGTGGAAATCTCTATGACTTTTATCCCCGATAGAGGTCCTTGTGACATGGTATTCCTCCCAATCGTTATTGATCCGCTATTTATCTTGAGGCGGCCAATATACCACGGGAAAAAGAGACAGTCACCAGTGTCGCCTTTTTCCACTATTTAGAAGGTGTCATTCCAGTGTAATATTCGACTTGTGACAGGTTCCTTGGATCTGCCTTGTTAGCAACGGCCGCCAAAACCTCCACGAATTTTGAAAGATTGAGCCGCAGGATGACGGAATTCGTGCCGGCTTGTGGCGTTTTTTCGAGGCCCTGATTCAGCAGGGAACGGAGCGCATCTATGAAAACCGTTAAAATGAAGCTCGGAACCGGTTATGTGGATGTATCCGTCCCGGAAGAAAATCTTCTGGGAATGCTCGTCAAGGAAGTCCCTCCATCCTCGATGACCGAAGATGAAGTGATCCTGGATGCGCTCGCCCATCCGATCGGCACGCCGCGGCTGAGAGAACTCGTCAAGCCCGGCAACACCGTCTGCATCGTTATATCCGATGTGACGCGCGCCTGGCAGCGAATGAGCGTTTACCTGCCTCATATCGTGAAAGAGCTGAACGACGCCGGTATCGAGGACAAGGACATCCGTTTCCTGAGCGCCCTGGGATACCACCGCAAACATACGCCGGAAGAGCACGCGAAATTGCTCGGTCCTGAGCTGTTAAGGCGGTTTCAGATCATCGACCACGATTGCCTGGACAAAGACAACCTGGTCCACGTGGGCACAACCAGCCGCGGCACGCCCGTAATCATTAATCAGGGTTGCGGCCGAGGCGGATCGCCTGGTGCTGACCGGCTGCTGCACCTACCACCCGTGGGTGGGCTGGGGCGGCGGCAAAAAATCGATCCTGCCCGGCATCTCCTCGATCGAGTCCATCCAGAAGAATCATTTAATGACCATGGACGAGCAGGGCAGACAGCGCCCTGAAGTCGCGAGCGGAAATATTAAGGACAATCCGATTCACCTGGACATGCTCGAAGTCGCCTCAATTGTAAAGCCGGCCTTTATGTTCAACGTGATCATGGGGCACGACGGCAAAATCGCCCGTGCCGTCTGCGGCGATTGCATCGCCGCTCACGACGTGGGCCGCAACATCGTGGACGAACTCTACGAAGTGCCCATCCAGGAGCTCGCCGACATCACCATCTCGTCTCAGGGCGGCTACCCGAAAGACATCGACGTGTGCCAGACCGGCAAAGGCATCTACCATACGCAGGCAGCGACGAAACCCGGCGGCTGGATGATCATCCTGAGCGACTGCACCGAGGGGATCGGCCCGCCGGATGCGAATACGATTTTTTTGGAGTGCGAGACGAACGCAGAGCGTGAGCGGGAAGTTCGCAAACTTTTCACCGTTCCCAAGTATGTGAGCTACTACATGTGCACGGCCGCAGAAAAATGGAACATCATCATCGTGGGGAACGGAGATCCTGCGCTTCTGGCGAAAACCGCATTCCGGACAGCCAGGACAGTCGACGAAGCCCTCGAGATGGCCTTCAAGGAGGGCGGACGCGACCAGAAGATCTATTTAATGCCCCAGGGATCGAGCGCCCTTCCCAAGCTGAAGAAAATCTGAAACTAATCAAGGAGAGACTATGAAAGAAGGCTAAAGTCAAGTACGAAGAGCTAACATCCTACACCAAGCGAATCCTCGAAAAACTGGGCTATCCGAAAGCACAGGCGGACGTGACCGCATGGGCTCTCGTGGAAGCCGATGCGCGCGGCGTCAATTCCCACGGAGTAGGCCGGCTGGAGTTCTATGAATCCAACATCAAGAATGGTTTCAATTTCCCGGCCGCGGAACCGGAGATCGTCCACGAAACACCTTTATCCGTCGTGGTCGACGGGCATAACGGCGTCGGAGCGTATATCGCTCAGTTCGCCATGAACCGCGCCCTCGAAAAGGCAAAGAACGCAGGAGCCGGCTTCGCCGCAGTCCGCAATTCCAACCACTTCGGGATGGCAGCGCTTTGGGGAGAAATGGCCACGGCGCAAGGCTACATTGGCATGTCCTTCTGCAACACCCGGATCTGCTCGATCGTTACCTTTGGCAAGGATCGCATCCTTGGAACCAATCCGATGTGCTTCGCCATCCCCTCATCCGGCAAAGTGCCCTTCATTCTGGATATGGCGACGACAACGGTCGCACACGGAAAGATTGAAGTGTACGAGCGCCTCAACAAGAACATGCCGATCGGCTGGGTTGTCGACGAAACCGGCGCAGACACCACGGATATCCATGCCTTCCAGAAGATTTACCGCGAGAAGAAAACGGGCGGACACCTGTTTCTCGGCGGCGCCGGCGAAGAGCTCGGCGGCCATAAAGGATACGGACTTGGCCTGTTTGTGGACCTCCTGTGTGCCGGAATGTCGATGGGCGCCTGGAGCCGCGATACCTTCGTCAAAAACGGCGGCGCGAGAGTCGCGCAGTTCTTCGGAGTCATGCGCACCGATCTTTTCGGGAAACCCGCGGAAATCGAGGCGCATGTCGAAGAGATCCTGAAGGGCGTGCGCGAAAGCGCCAAAGCGGAAGGCCAGGACAGGATCTATATCCACGGAGAAAAGGAAGTGGAGCGGCGGGCCAAGTCGATGGTGGAGGGAGTCACGATTGACGAAGGCGAAATAAAGATGCTCGAAGAGTACGCCGCGAAGTTCGGCCTTGAGCCGGTTCCTTACATCCAGTAGCTAGAATCAGGTAAAATCAGGGACGTCCCACTCGTTCACCTATTTTTGGATGACACTCAAATCAGGATATGGCTTCCGAAAATAGGTGAACGAGTGGGACGTCCCTGATTTATTTCTATTTTGACTCTTCCGCGGCAAGCAAGGCGGCGCCGAAGGCGCCGGCAAGCTGCGCGTGGGGCAGGATGTGTACGGGATGCCCCAGATGCCGGGCCAGCATTTCCGCCAGGATCGGATTGTGGGCCACCACACCGCCGCTGATCACCACTTCGCCCGTGAGCGGATCCATTTCGATGATGCGCTTTACGACCGATTCGATGAGCCCGGCCACTATTTCCGGAACTTTTTTCCCGGCTCTCAGGTGAGCCAGAATCTCGGTTTTGGTGAACACCGTGCAATAGCTCCCCATATGCACGACGCTTGAAGCCTGCCGCGCCAGGGAATCGATCTGATCCATCGGCACATCCATGCGCTGCGCCACTTCTTCGAGAAAAGCTCCCGTGCCGGCGGCGCATTTTCGGTTCATCTTGAAGCTTTCGCGCCTGCCGTCGGCATCGATGTGAATGATTTTGTTGTCCTGGCCTCCGACATCGACGATGGTGATGCGGCTGGGAAAGAAATGATAGGCGGCTCGCGCATGGCAGGCAATCTCGGTGCGTTGTCCCATGCGCAAAGGCCACATTGTGACGCCCGTATCCGGTCGAAAAAATGCGCGCAAGGTCCGAGAGCTTCAAGCCGCAGGAAGCCAGGGCGGCATCCATGGCCTCCTGCGCACAGTCTTCAAAACTGACGCCGGTTTTGCGCACATCGGAAGCGACAAGCTGCCGCTCGGCGTCCATGATCGCGACTTTGGTCGCCGAAGCTCCGATATCCACTCCGCCGAAAAAAGTATTCTGGCTCACTGGCCCTTCTTCTCCGCCAGCTGCTCGATGAAGGCCTCGATGTTCGTGCGCGCCTGTTCTTCCGAATAGCAGCGCAGATCGTTCAGATCGCCGTGGATCACGAGCATCGGCATCTTGTATTTCTTGGCCAGGCGTTCCGGCATGCCGTAGCGGTTGTTGGAATTGTTCGGGCAGGTCTTGGCATCATGAAAGATCATGCCGTCGATCTTGTACCGGTTGATCTGATCCTCGAAATACTTTTCCTTGTAATTTTCGTCGCGGACGATGAACAGCTCGATATAGGCGCGCGCCATGCTGTCAAAAGGATCGTCCGGATCCAGCGCGGGGAATACCCAGCTGCTGCAATACGTCGAAGCGAGCACGCAGGTGTTCAGTTCGGCAAACTGCGTGGACAGCTCCCGCAGTTTGCCCCAGATTGGCATTCCTTCCCAATAGAGACGGAACTTTTCGCCGTCGATCGCGGCAACGCCGTCCTTGACGCGCTGTTTCAGCTCCACCAGCAGCAGCTTGTAGTAATCCACCGCCCGCTGCTCGCCGCGCAATATGACTGCCGGTCCCATCTGGATCGTGCCGTCAAAGAACGTCAGCGGGGAGGGGACGTTCGAGGCGATCTCCAGAACTTCTTTCCAGAGATCCGTGCACTGGCGCGAGAGGCCGACGACGCGTTTGAATTCGTCGTAGTCCAGTTTCTTGCCCGAGATCTCCTCCAGCGTCGGAACGAGCGCCTTGATCTGGGAGGAAATGGAATCGATATGCGCCTTGGTGATATCGCCGACGCCGCGGTGCGTCTGAACGCCGATGACCGGAACGTTGAATTCCCGCCCGTAAAAGTTAAACCAGTCCTGCACGTCGCGGCACTGATTGGTGTTGAAGACCAGCACGTCGGGCCTCGGCGGACCGCTGATGCCGGGATACGCTTTGCTGATCGGGCTCTCGCCTTTGAGATACGAGCCGATATCGCTGGTCAGATAGGAGCAGATGTCGGGCGAATAGCCGATGGCGTTGGCCACTGGAATCAGATCCGTGGCCATGCGGGTGGCGCCGAGCATGGCGCCGTGATTTTCCGGAAAGAAGACCAGGAATCCGGCAGCACGCAGCAGCTCCGCAGGGCCGACGCTGGTGCACCAGGCGATCTTTGTGGCTTTTGGTCTTGGCGGCTTCATCGAGCTCGCGGAAATGCTGCTCCATGATGTCCTTCATTTGGTCTGACGCATTGATCTTTTTAAACGTAGTTGCTTTCGGTTTTTCGGTTTTCAATTCCTGGCTCCTGTGTTCAAAGTTAATTTGTTCAGATTGCCAGTTAGTCCGGCTAAGCCGGCTTACTAACAATGCAAATGGCTCATTTATTGGGGGGCTTCTAGCCCGCCCAAAAATCAGCTGCGCTCGAGGGCTTTCTTTTCGAGCGCGTCTATGAGATTCGCCACCGTTCGGTGCAGCGGCGCCGGCACTCCTTTCCGCTCGGCATATTCCGCGATGCGGCGAATGAGAAACGGATTTTCCGTTCTGCGCCCGTTCTCGATATCCACCCGCATCGACGGCTTGTGCGGTCCCGCGTGCTTGATTAAAATCCCTCACCGAATCCACAAATCCCGGACCATAATCATAGCCATACGCGGCGGCCACCGCGACGGATTCCTGCAGCAGCAGCTCGACCAGTTGCGCCGTCGGGGGAAACTCGATCATTTCCTGCATATTCATGCCGGTGATGGCGGCGATCGACATGGTACAGCTGTTCAAGATCGCTTTTCTCCAGACGTATCTGCCGATATCCTTCGTCGCTTCCGTCGCGAGTCCGGAGGCAGACAGCACAGCCGCAGCTTCCTTGCAGGGCTCCGCACCGCGCGCATCCAGCCAGCCAAGGTAATTGGGCGGAGTGAAGAAACTCTTGCGAATCTCCCCGGGACCGACAAGAACGCCGGCATAGCTGACAACATACAACTGGGTGAACGTCATCGCCGCGTTTCCAAACTGGATGACGGACGGAAGGCCATGGCACCTCGTGATGGACGATTCCGCGCACACGACCGTGCGCTCGGCCTGGCTCGAATATGGAACGGGCAGCGCAAAGAACATGGACAACGAAGGAGGGCGGCCGTTCTTCTTCCCCGGCAGGGTCCCCGGCTATGAGATGGTCTTCCCGAATGTCGACAGCATAAATCCGGAGTATTTCAAGTACATAGACAGAAAAATCGATTACCTCAACGCCAACGGGTTTATCCCCTTCATCGAAGTATCACGGCGCGATGCCGGACTTTGCTGGTACAAATATTATGGCTGGCCGGAATCCTACGCGCGATTCATCGAATACATCTGGGCTCGGTACCAGGCCAACAACGATGTCCTCAGTCCGATTCACCTGGACATTATAGATGAGACGGTAAGTCCCGCCGACTACACCGCGGCAATTCACGAGGTCTTCAGGAAATTCGGCCTTCCTCCCTTCGGTACTCTGCTTTCGGCAAATGCGAACCCGTCCACGCTTGAAAACTGGGGCGACAGCTCGTGGGTCACGCTCCAACAAATCGGCAACATGCGTGAGCACAACAACTACTGGTATCTCACGGAAATCTATGATTTGAAGGACCCGAAGCCCGCACTGAACGGCGAGCCGTACTACGCCGGCTACAAGGATGATCGGGGACCTGGTGCCGCAAATTACAAACTGGGCGCGACCGGCGGATCGAAACTCGACAACGCCTTCGTGCGCTCAGGAATTTACGGAAGCTTCCTGTCGGGCGGACTTGCCGGACACGTCTATGGCGCGGAGGGAATCTGGGGTGCCGACATCGAGCCGAGCGCGCCGACGCACATGTGGGACGCGTTCCAATGGCGCTCGGGAGCCGAGATGCAGTATCTCAGAACTTTTGCATTCTCAATCGGCAACCGCTACCAGGATCTCGTCCCGATCGCCGACCTTGTTTCTCCGAACAAGACTCCCATCATACTCGGCTACCGGGGCTGGGCGTACTGTGCCCGCACTCCCGATAAGGATATCTTCCTGGCCTATTTCGAAGAAGAGTGCCCGCAGTCCCAGATTCGCGGCGCGAGACTCAACAGCGTGTACAAGGCGGAATGGTTTAATCCGCGTGACGGGACGTGGCAAAACGTCGGAGACGGAACGCTCGTGTCGAGCAAGATCGGGATTATCATGCTCCCGAGTTTCCCCGATGATGAGGACTGGGGGCTGAAGCTGGTTTACAAGGGGCCTTTATCGATGAAGTAGCGAAATGGACGGTGACCGTTACATCGATAGTGGCGGTCACCCGCTTCCTCATGATCGGACTTCGGACGATGGGGGCATCATCCCGGGCCGGGCTCCGGTTCTTCTCTTGAAGTTCTTCACCTCTGACCGTAAATTTTTATATACTTACCACAAATCCTGAAAGAGGTAACAAATGAAACTCTTCGTTTGTGTCAACCAGGTCCCGGATACAGAAACCAAAGTCAAAGTAGGTCAAGACGGCAAAACCATTGATCGCTCCGAGATCAACCTGATTCTCAATCCTTATGATGAATTCGCGATCGAAGCGGCGCTGCAGTTGAAAGACAAGACCGGCGGCGAGGTCACCTATGTATCCGTCGGCGGCGACTCGAACAAGGAAGTCATCCGCAAAGCTCTTGCGATGGGCGGCGACAAGGGCATTCACATTAAGACAGACAACGCCGGTGATTCATATTCGGTCGCTTCGATGATAGCGGCCGCGCTCAAGGACGCAGGCGCGGATATGATCTTCTTCGGAAAGCAATCGATAGACTACGACGACTCCGCCGTAGGAACAATGGCCGCCGAGATGCTCGGACTGCCGTCCGCGTCGGTGGTCGTGAAGCTCGATGTGGACGAAAACGCCAGGAAAGCGGTCTGCGAGAGAGAGATTGAGGGCGGCAAGGAAACTGTGGAGCTTACGCTCCCCTGCGTCATTACGGCGCAAAAAGGCCTGAACGAACCGCGATATCCTTCGTTGAAGGGAATAATGGCAGCGAAGTCGAAACCGATACAGGAAATTACACCCTCGGCGGGCGAGTCACTGACCGAAGTAGTGGCTATGAGAAAGCCGCCGGCAAAGCAGCCCGGCAAGATACTCGGGACGGACAAGAGCGCCGTTCCGGAACTTCTCAAACTCCTTCACGAAGAAGCAAAAATCATCTAAGCATCGAGGAAATGAAATGAAGATAATTGCATTTGCGGAAACCAGCCACGGCCCTCAGGGAGCCGGGAGTAAGTTCAAGAAAGTCGCATTTGAAGCGGCGCACGCCGCGTCACGTCTCGCCGGAGAACTCGGCGGCGAAGCGGTAGCGCTCGTCATCGGAAAAGGGGTCGAAGGGATTGCCCCGGAACTCGGCAGCTACGGGATGAAGAAAGTCCACGTCGTCGAAGACGAAAAGCTTGGCGTATACTCCGCGACCGCGTACGCGAAGGTTATCGCGTCTGTTGCCGAATCTGTGTCGGCTGACGTCGTGATCTTCCCGGCTAGCGCCATGGGCAAGGACCTGGCGCCGAGAGTCGCGGCTAAACTCAAGGCCGGACTGGCCGCGGACTGCATCGCTCTCAAGGCCGAAGGCGGCTCCGTTATAGCGACGCGCCCTGTCTACGCCGGCAAGGGACTCATCGACATGAAAATCAACTCGCCAAAAAAAGTCTTCACGCTGAGGCCGAACGTTTTCAGCCCCGGCGCGCCGAACGGCTCTCCCGCACCGGTCGAAAAGATTGCAGTGGATTTGAAGGACGCCGACTTCGCGTCGCGCGTCACAGGCATATCGATAGCGAAGGCCGGTAGGCCCGATTTGACAGAAGCGAACATAATAGTCTCCGGCGGGAGAGGATTGGGCGGGCCGGAGAATTTCAACATCGTGGAAGGTCTGGCTGATGTGCTTGGTGCGGCTGTCGGCGCCTCCAGGGCGGTTGTCGACGCGGGATGGAGGCCCCACGACGATCAGGTCGGACAGACGGGAAAAACGGTTTCCCCGTCGCTCTACGTCGCGGTTGCCATTTCCGGCGCGATTCAGCATTTGGCCGGGATGTCGTCTTCGAAGTACATCGTAGCGATCAACAAGGACAAAGACGCGCCTATTTTCCAGGTTGCCGACTACGGAATTGTGGGTGACGCATTCGAAGTAGTCCCGGAACTCACAATCCAACTAAAAAAGGCTCTTGGAAAAGATTGAGCGATTCCCCAAATTGACGTCGAACGAGGAGAACGTTTATTGGATAAAGTGTTGGTAGACATACTCGGACTTTCGCCGAGTCCATCGAGCCCGGGAGCATACGCTCTGATACTCAAAGAGACAGAAGGAGAGCGGAGGCTTCCAATAATTATAGGACAATTTGAAGCACAGGCAATCGCACTCGAGCTCGAAGGGATAAAGCCCCCGAGACCGCTCACGCACGATCTTGTGAGGAACGTCCTGGATTCGCTCGGCAACACACTCTCCGATGTGTTAATAAGCGAGTTGCGAGAAGGGACATTTTACGCGCGCCTCAACGTGGAAGGGAATGCAGTAAGCCACCAAATAGATGCCCGGCCAAGCGACGCGATCGCGATCGCCATAAGGTTCGGTGCCCCGATCTATGTCGCGGAATCGGTTATGGAGGAAGCCGCGGCTGTCCCGGACACCGACGAAGGCGACGAGGAGATCGAGGGAAAGGGCGAAAGAACGAAAAAGAACCGTGAACGATCGCCGGCTTACACCAAGGAATCCAAGATGGAGCAACTTCAAAAGGAACTCACCGAATCAATAAGCCGAGAGGACTACGAAAAGGCCGCCAAACTGCGCGATGAAATCAGGCGGCTCCAGCTCGGCGACTGATCCTCACAAGAAAGGACGGAGGCCCGAATGAAATTTCTCGCACTGGCTATTGCAGCACTTTCGATTGCCGCATTCTCCTCGCCAAACCTTCAGGACATGCTCAAGACGAGCGACGAGCTCTTTAACAAGTTCGACAACAAGGGCGCGCTCGAAATTCTCCTCAACACCGACAAAGAATTTCCGCATAACGCGGAAGTACTCTGGAGGTTGTGCCGGGTCGAGACTCACATTGCGGACCACATGCCCGTCGCGACGGACGACGAGAAGGATGCCCAGCTCAAGGCATATCACACAGCTTACGATTACGCTGACAGCGCCGTGGCTGCGGATCCAAAGAACTCCATGGCCTACACGTACCGCGCTGTGGCGGACGGGAAGATTGCCCTTTTCAAGGGGGTTTTCAGCGTCGGGTCGATCGTCAAGCAGGTCAGGAATGATTGTGAAAGCGCAATCGCTCTCGACCCGAACAACGCGATAGCCTATTATGTTCTGGGAAGGACCCACGCCAAGCTGGCTGAGAAACCGAAGATGTTCCGCTGGCCCCTCGGCCTGGCCTGGGGAAATATCGACGACGCGATCAAGTTTTTCCAGAAGGCCGTTTCTCTCGATCCGAATTTCGTGATGTTTCGCCTCGACCTGGCGAAGGCCTATGTCAATAACGACGAAGACCAGAAGGCAGAAGAGCAGCTTACCGTCATTCCCTCGATACCGAAGCGGGATGAGGATGACGATTCACTGAAGACCGTGGCGGCGTCGATGCTTCAGGAACTCAACAAGAAATAGGATTCAGGCGGCGGTCTTGCGGTAGATAGACCTGCCGATTTTACACCTTTCGCAGCGCTTTTCCGAGCAGAGAGTGCGGTAGAGGTGAAGCGCGCCCTGTTGGGCCATCACTGTCGCAATCATGTTATCGCCCCCGAAGAGGCTTTCCTTTATCAGGAGAGTAATCATGTTGTCCGCGGTCGGTGGATGGTCCCCGTAAATCCTCATCGCCCGTTCGAGCAGCTGGTTGTCATGATAAATCCTCCCACGCAGATAAGTCAACGGCAAGACGGTATTTATTATTATCTCCTCTGACCGCCCCGCACCGATTAGCATTCTTACTTCTGTCGACGCGGGGGTACCGAAGACGAAATGACGCGTCCAGAAGCCCCGTGAGGGGACAATCAGTATCTCCCTCCAGGCCTCGAGGAAACCAGCGTCGTCCTTTTTTGATTGCGCATTGATCAGCTCACCGGCCGTTTGATTCATGATTCGCTTCGCGAGCAGCATAGCTGCTCCGGCGATCCGGATCGTTGGAAAATTGTGCGGGCGGAGTTTAAAGAACAACCACTCAGCCTTGTCGACATATTCGCGCTTGTATTTCTTTCTCAGCGGCTGCCAGGCCGATTCAAGTTTCGCGCAGTACTCCTTCGACTCTTCGTCGAACTGTTTTGTTTCCACGGGCAATAGATTCGCCGTCGCAAACAAAATCGCCTCGATTGTCATCTCATCGTTCAGGGCATGTTCCTTCAGAAAGCCGAGCGAGGCGTTCCGTGCCAGCTTTCTGAACGGGGCCGTATTTTTGCTGTACCCGAGTCCCTCCATTATGCCTTCGTAAAGAAGCTGGTCCCAATAGCTTTCGGTCTGAAGCTCCGATTCGTCGAATTTCCTGTGCTCAATATGCAAGTCTGAGAAATCCCTGAAATAGGATTGTTTCGCCTCGAAAACCACCGGGCGGTTCTCGTCGATAATATCCTTCAGCCTCTCTTCGAGCTTGTTCACTTTGTGGACGAACCGCTTTTCGCCGAGGAGCCTGAGATAATCCAATTTTGCTTCAAGAGGACAATTGTGGCTATCGCCCGCGCATCGCAGCGGGATCATACGCTCTTCCGGTTCAAACCCCGCAAGAAAAGCGGAGGAATCGGCGGAGAGGAACTTAGACAGCTCAATGGTCTCGATCTTCCTGCCCGTTTGCGTGACGCAGGCGCGCGTATCGTCGCACTCCGTAACAACGTGGAGAATAACCGAGTTATAGTTCCGGTCCCTGTAATGGTTGTGGGCGTACCAATCTGAGCTAAGCCTGTGCAGTTCGATGTCACCGCGCAGCGTGATACCGTTTATTACCACCAGGCTGTGCCTGAAGTCCGGCCCGGTATCCGAGTTTACATCCCCTGTTTGCAGGATCTCAATCTTCTTCCCCGAAACAGATTTCAGCCCCGAATTAAATTTCCTGTTCTTAAAGAGTTCCTTGAGCTGGAACTCGGAGAGCCCCTGACTCATCTTACATCTTTTTGTGTGAGAAGATCCTCGTCTTCCTTGTTGCTCTGCTCTTTCCGTGTAAGTCGCTGAGTACCACTACGATCTCGTTCTGTCCCGGTTTCAGATAGATTCTCGGAAAGACGGCAGTCATCGAATCGGAAACGACAACCATGTCCTGTTTTTCGCCGTTCACATATAAGTATATGAGTTTTTGGGAAGTATCGGTCCTGGTTATCATCCTGAGGGATGTAGAATCGCCCGCGACTTCGCTCATAACCGAAGTGGAATCGAATTCGAACCGGAACTCGTTCGCCATCAGCCCGGCCGAGGGGTCAGCGAAGTCTGGTTCCCTGTAGAGATCGTCCACCCTGTCACGCCTTTCGATGATGACCGGCAGCGAGAAGAAGAGCACGGTCAGCACCAGGAACGCCAGCCACTTAAGACTTTTTTTTATGAAATATTTCATTACCTCTTCAACAGCGCGCTATAATAAAACGCTTTCTCCCTGACTTTGTCCGCGAATTTTTCGTCAAAGCCCGAAAAGATGATGTCACGACTGACATTCACGATTACCGGAGCACCGTCGCTGGAGACTGCCGCCGCCACATCTTCGACCGATCCACCCTGCGCGCCGATCCCCGGCACGAGAAGCGGAAGCTGCGGGTAGGCGTTCCTTATGCGGGCGAGCTGGTCTCCCTGCGTCGCGCCGACAACGGCGCCGATATTTCCGTTTGTATTCCACTCGGCAAGCTTCTCGAGCACGATCTCGTAAAATTTCTTCCCGTTGAATTCGAGGAGCTGGAAATCCCGGGCGCCGCGGTTTGACGTCACGGCCAGCGCGAAAACATCCTTTCCCTTGTAGCTCAGGAACGGCTCCAGCGAGTCATATCCCATGTACGGATTGACCGTCGCGGCGTCGACCTCGAAGTAATCGAAAAAGGTCTGCGCGTACTGCTTCGCGCTGTTGCCGACATCGCTCCGCTTGCAGTCCGCTATGACGTAGATATCGTCCGGCACGCGAGCGATCGTCTCGCCGAAAGTCGACCACCCCTTCTCCCCAAGCGACTCATAAAACGCGGTGTTAAGCTTGTAGGCGCACGAGACATCCTGTGTTGCCTCGATAATCCTGGTGTTGAACTCAAGTACCGGGTCATCGTACTCCGAAAGAAACTCCGGCAACTTTTCCACTGCCGGGTCGAGCCCGATACAGAGGTTGCTGCCGCGTTTTTCAATCGAAGCCGAGAGTTTCCTGAAGCTCATTTTGGACCGCTTAGTTTTGAACCGAAATTCTTCCACATCATGGACTCGACAGGCCGTTTCGTCCTCTTGTTGTATTTCGCGGTTTGCTTCCTGTTGTACGGCACCATCACCTCTCCGCTTATCTCGAAATAGATAAGCTGTCCGATCGGCATGCCGGGATAAATCCTGACCGGCTGCTTCACGCTGATCTCCAGTGTCCATGTATTGCAGTAGCCGACGTCGCCTTTACCGGCTGTGGAATGGATGTCTATACCCAGCCTGCCGATGCTCGACTTTCCCTCCAGAAAGGGGACAAACGTGTGCGTCTCAGTGTATTCCTGAGTTACACCCAGGTAGAGCCGGCCGGGGAGGAGAAGAAATCCGTCATGATCATGCATCCTGAAGTGTTCGAGTTCGTTGTGTTTCTTCGCGTCGAGGATATCGTCCTTGTATATGGCCATCGTATCGGCGAGATGGACGTCGTAGGAGTTCGAGCCGAGATATTTCCTGTCGAAAGGCTCTATCACGATGTTCCCTTTTTTGATTTCCTCGAGGATGCGTTGATCCGTAAGAATCATGCTCTAATGTTCCTTCCTGTGTGCGTAGAAATTTAGGAGAATCCCGATCATCATCCAATCGGCCAAAATGGAAGACCCTCCGTAGCTTATGAAAGGCAGGGGTATGCCCACGATCGGGGCAAGGTTGATATTCATACCGATATTTATGAAGACGTGGAAGAGGAGGACGGAAGTGATCCCCACCGAGGCAAGGCTGGCGAATCTCGTCTTCACCAGTTCTGCGATCCTGATTCCCCTGAAGAACAGGGCTCCGAAGACGAGGAGCGTGAATGCCGCGCCGGCGAAACCGAACTCCTCCCCTATGACGGTGAATATAAAATCCGTCCAGCGCGCGGGGACAAATCGGAGCTGCGTCTGGGCGCCGTGGAGATAGCCTTTTCCGAAGAGGCCGCCGCTCCCAATTGCCACGCGAGCCTGAAGCGCATTGTATCCCGCCCCCTGCGGGTCGAGGTTGGGATTAAGGAAAATCTGAATGCGCTTCTGCTGGTGCGGCTGAAGAAGCTTGCGGTAAAAATACTCCATGAAAAGTCCGAACGCGACCGCGACGAAACTCAGCGTCACGGCGAACAACTTCTTCCTGCTCAATATAAAGAAAAGCACGCCGAACGCCACAACCGTGATAAGCAGAACGGCGGTGCCGGTGAACTCCGCGAAGACGATTGCCACGGGTGCTATCAGCCCGACCACCACTATCGGCGGCAGACCTGCCCAGAAAAGTATTGGGAAGAATATCGCAAGGTAGACGATTGTAGTCCCGAGATCGGGCTGGAGCATCGTGAGAAGCATCGGCAGACCCACAATTCCCACCGAGATGGCGATCACCTGCCATTGGGTGCGCTCGTTCGACTTCTCCGAAATGAATTTCGAAAGCGTGAGAATGGTCGCGACTTTAGCGAGTTCGGATGGCTGCCCGCCCACGCCAAGGATACCGAGCCAGCTCGTATGGCTGGCCACTCTCTTCCCTGCCACGAGAACGAAGATCAGGAGAAGTATGGTAACGGCGTAAAAGAAATAAGAACCGTTTTCGAGAAACCTGTTGGAAGAAAACATGATTGCCAAAGCGACAACTATTCCGATACACTGCCAGAGCAGGTCCCTCGTGAAAAAGTTATGCATGCCGGAATTATATGTCGCGCTGTTGACCGCCAGCAGGCCGATGCCCGACAGGATTAAAGCCAGGAGGAAAGTTTTGTAGTCGAATGAATCCTTGAAGAAGTCGAACATCAGTGCAGGCCAGCGGTTGCCACGATTCCATTTGGTACGGCATGCGGCACAGCGCCGATCTTATCCAGGTAATACCGTAAGAGTTGTCCTGCTATCGGGGCGGCGAATGATGCCCCCCAGCCCGCATTCTCCACCAGGACAACGAGCGCGATTTTGGGATGGTCGAAAGGAGCGAACGCGACAAACCACGCATGGTCTTTGCCATGTGGATTTTGCGCGGTACCTGTCTTACCGGCCACCACGACACCGGGCACCTGCGCCACTCTCCCCGTTCCATTTGGGCCGTTCACCACCAAATACATCCCCTCCCTGATCTGGTCGAACACACTTCTGCTGATCGGGACCTGGCGCTCACTGTATTGCGTGTAATACGTCTTTCCGGTTTTCCTGTCGCGGATGTACCTGACGAGATGAGGCTGGAAATATTCGCCGTAGTTCGCAATCGCCGCAGTGTAGGCGGCAAGTTGCAGCGGAGTAACACTCACCTCGCCCTGCCCGATCCCCAGACTCAACAGATAGCCGCTCGTCCACCTGTTCTTTCCGAAAATGCGGTCGTAGTATCCTCTCGAAGGCATGATTCCCGGGCTCTCCTCCCGCAAATCTATGCCTGTTTTCGAACCGAAGCCGAACATCCTCCCGAACTTTGTCCAGGTGTCAAACCCGACTTTCAACATGAGGTTGTAGAAGAACACGTCACAGGACACTTCAATGGCTTTGTCGATGTTCACTGTCCCGTGCACGGCATCGTCGCCAAACACTCTTCCGCCGTAATAAAAAGAGCCGGTGCAATGGACCGTCCAGTCCGTATTGATGATGCTGTCCTGAAGCGCGGCGCTGGCGAGGACCATCTTGAATGTGGAGCCGGGGGGAAGCGCCGCCATCGTGGCACGGTTAAACAGGGGATGATCAGGATTGTTAAGCAGTTTGTCCCAATCCGCCCTGGAGGTATAACCGGAAAACACTGCCGGATTGAAATCCGGGGCGCTTGCCATGGCAAGGACTTCGCCGTCGTTCGGATCGAGTGCCACTACGGCACCGCGCTTTCCAACGAGCAGCGATTCCGCCTTCGCCTGCAGGCCTTCATCTATAGACAGGTACAGATCCGACCCGTCCTGAGCCGGAACGTCGATCTTTCCGTCGTCGTACGGCCCCATGACCTGCCCTCTCGCATTGACGGCGAGGTACTTGTAACCCTTCTGCCCGCGGAGAATAGTCTCGTAGCTTGCTTCCAGCCCTGTGTATCCGACAATGTCGCCAGGTTTATAGTAGTCTCCCAGCGTCGCCAGCTGGTTCTCCGATATCTCCTTTGTGAACCCGAGAATATGGGCGGCGCGTGCCTGGCCGACGTACACCCTCTTCGGCTCGATGTCGAAGTAGACTCCTTTGAACTCCTTGAGATGCTCCTCGATCGAGTAGAGAGTCGACACCGAGATATCCCGCTTCAGCCTCACCGGGAAAAAGGGAGAAATAGTCTCGCCGATCTGAATGCGCCTCACGATGTCCAGGCTGTCCATCTGGAGGAGAGAGTCGAGAGCCGGTATCTGGTCAGCGCTGAACTCGGAGGGAATGACCGAGACTTCATACGCCGGATCGTTTTCGACCATGACCTTCCCGTTCCGGTCGAATATCTCACCCCGAAGCGGCTGCTGGACGAAGACACGCGTGGTTATATCTTCGGACTTCTTCCCATATATGACTTCATTCACCAGCTGCATGTCGCCAAGCTTAGCCATGATGGCGAACAGGGCCAGAACAATGACGCCTCTCATCATGATCGATCTCGCCCGGGAGCCGAAATCGACATCAAACATAGTGACTCTTTCTTCCATTCATAAAAACAATAATCATCGCAAATACCGAAGTGTAGATAGTCGTTCCAACTGTGAATTTCAGAAAGACATAGAAGTAATTCAATTCTCCCGATGCGATAATCGGAAGCGCGGCGAGCTCCGACACTGTGAGCGTGATCGCGGAAATCCACGCGAAATTAAAAGTCCTTGCCGTCAGCTCGACGTCGCTTTCCTTGAAAAAGAATCCCGCGACAAATCCGGCCATGACTCCGACGAAAGATGTGTAACCGATGAAATGCGTGACGAGAGAATCGTTTAACAGGCCGATCAGCAGCCCCCCGCCCATCCCGAAAAGCTGCCCCTCACGCAGCGAGAGGTAGACCACGAAGAGGATTATCAACTGGGGTGAGACCATGTCGATCGACGCATAGTTATCGAGGAACTTCTGCAATATGATGGCGCCTATTCCCACGGCGGCGTATATCAGCACCCGCTTTGTCATTTGTTCTTCCTGAGGGCCTCCCTTCCCAGTTTGGATGCCTCGGGTGGATGCGTGTACTGCATAACGAACGCAGCCGAAATCGAAGTGAAATTCACCGCCGGCTGGACGTCGATTTGTTTGAAGATATTCCCGGGTTCATCGGTCGCCTTCGTGACCATGCCGATGGGTATACCCGGCGGGACAAGACTGCTCAACGAGGATGTCTCGACGAGGTCTCCCGGGTTCACTAAGTATCTCCTTGAGACGTTTTTCATCGCGAGCTGGCCGAAATCGCCCGCCACAATCAAACCGTCGGCGGAAGCGTTCACAAGTTTCGATGCTATCCGGCTGTCGCCGTCCATAAGTGTCCTGACAAGACAGAAGTCGTCGTTGACGGCGAAGACGATGCCCACGAGTCCGGTACCGGTGACGACGGGGTCTCCAACACGGACGCCGCTCGCGGATCCCGCATCGAGTGTCACGAAATATCTCCCTCCATCGGACGTGCGCCCAATGACATCCGCCGGGATGAGCGGCGTGTGCGATTGCTCGCGGAGCTTGAGCATCTCCCTGAGCTGTTCGTTTTCGGTCATCGCCGCCCTTATCCTCGCAATTAAATCGATGAGATGAGCGTTCTCTTCCCGCAGATCCCTGTTCCTGGAAGCGAGACCGAAATAGCTGATCACGTCATGAACGCCGGACTCAAGATAAGAAGTCGTGAATAGGCCCAGCACCTGCAGGCCTCTGGTGTGAACATTGTTGTTTGTGGAGATTAGAAAAAAGGACAAAGAAATGAGGAGCGCAAAAACGATGTAATTCTTCGCCAGCCTGAAAAATTCAGTCAGCCATTTAAACATTCCCTACGACCATCAATAACGTCTGCTCTTAATCAGTACCTTATTGTACTCTGTAATTTTATCGAGGACCTTACCCACGCCCCGGACGACGGCTGTGAGCGGGTCTTCGGCCACGTGGACCGGGAGGTTTGTCTCCATCCTTATTCTCTCGTCAAGGCCCTTGAGGAGCGCGCCGCCTCCCGAGAGCATTATCCCGCGATCGAGGATATCCGCGGAGAGTTCGGGCGGCGTCCGCTCGAGGGAAATTTTCACCGCATCGACTATCGCCCCGACCGGCTCGTTCAGCGCCTCGCGGATTTCTGCGGAGCTCACCTCGGTAGTCTTCGGGATACCCGCGACGAGATCTCGGCCCTTGACCTGTATCGTGATTTCTTCCTTGAGCGGCATCGCGGAGCCGACCTCGCATTTGATCGCTTCTGCCGTGCGCTCGCCGATGAGGATATTGTGATTCTTCTTGAAGAACTGAATGATCGCGTTGTTCATCTCGTCTCCGGCGATACGGATCGATTCTTCGTTGACGATACCGGACAGCGCGATGACCGCGATCTCGGTCGTACCTCCGCCGATATCGATAACCATATTGCCGACTGGCGCATCGACGTCAAGTCCGATCCCGATGGCGGCCGCCATCGGCTCGGCGATGAGATGGACCTCCTTGGCACCGGCGTGCTCCGACGCGTCGCGGACCGCACGCTTCTCGACCTCAGTTATGCCGCTCGGCACGCTGATGACGATCCTCCGGCTGGGAATCATGCCGGCATGCACCTTCTTTATGAAGGCACGAAGCATCCCCTCCGCGATCTCGAAGTCGGCTATTACACCGTCGCGCATCGGCCGTATCACCTGAATATCGCGATGTGTCCTGCCAAGCATCTCCCTTGCCTCGTGTCCTATGGCTACGATGCGCTTGGAGTTCTTGTCGAATGCCACAATCGAAGGTTCTCTGAGCACCACACCTTTGTTACGCATCCAGATCAGTGTGTTCGCTGTGCCGAGGTCGATTGCCAGGTCGTTGGAAAAAAGTCCGAAGAATCCCATTACTTTGCTCTTCTAATGTTTAAAGTGTCTGATTCCCGTGAATACCATTGAAATATTGAGCCTGTTCGCGGCTTCGATCGAATCGGCGTCTCTGACGGAACCGCCGGGCTGGACGATCGCGGTAGCACCGGCCTTCGCGATCTCCTCGACGTTGTCTGAAAAAGGAAAGAATGCGTCCGAAGCGGCAACGCTCCCTTCCAGGTTGAGTCCCGCCTCCGCCGCCTTCATTCGAGCTATCTTCACGGAGTCGACCCGGGACATCTGCCCGGCGCCCGAGCCGAGTGTCATGCGATCCCTGGCGAACACGATCGCGTTTGATTTGACATGCTTGCAGATTGTGTAGGCGAACTTCATGTCGGCGAGTTCCGATTCAGTCGGTTTCCTGTTCGTCACGACTTTGAGCTCGGGCTCGTTCAGCACCATGTCGTCGGCCGTCTGCGCGAGGACACCGCCGCAGGATGAACGCAGCTGGATGTCGTCAGGCAGAGGAGTTCGGCTGATGATGAGCCTTCTGTCTTTCTTCTTTCTCAGAATTTCCAGCGCCTCGTCTGAAAATCCGGGCGCGATAATGACCTCGAGAAAAATCTCGTTGAGCTGCTGGGCGAATGCTGCCCCGACATTCCCGTTGAGCGCGACGATTCCGCCGAAAGCGCTTTTCGAGTCGGTCTTAAGAGCATGCGTGTAAGCTTCCTGCACATCTGCACCCAGCGCCGTACCGCACGGGTTTGTATGCTTGATTATGACAGCGGCCGGTTCGTTGAACTCCTGCAGGAGCCTTTGTGCCGCGTCGACATCCACCAGATTGTTGTATGAGAGTTCCTTGCCGTGAATCTTCTCGAAATACTTCGCGAAGTCTCCGTAATACCCGGCCGACTGGTGCGGGTTCTCGCCGTACCGCATGTCCATGGTTTTCCGCCCGGCATACATCAAGCTGTCGCGAAGCCGGCCGCCGGAGACAAACTTCTCGCTGAAGAACTTTGAGATGGCGACGTCGTAGAGCGCCACCCTCTCGAAGGCAGCCGCGGCGAGCTCGCTGAGTAATTGGCCCCCGACCTCACCGTTCTTTTTTATTTCGTCGGTAATCCGCGCGTAGTGCGACGGATCTACCACGACGGCGCAACCTTCGTAATTTTTCGCGGCGGCTCTGATGAGCGACGGCCCGCCGATATCTATATTCTCCACGATTTCTTCGAGCCCGGCTCCGGACGCGACTGTCTCCTCGAAACGATAGAGGTTCACCACCACCATATCGAAGGGAGACAGGTTAAGTTTCTCGAGCTGCTCCGTGTGGCTCTTAACGTCGCGTTTCGCGAGTATTCCGGCGAAAATCGCGGGATGGAGCGTTTTCACTCTCCCGTCGAGAATCTCAGGGAAATTAGTGACATCGCTGATGCTCTTCGCCCTGACGCCGGCTGACTGGAGCGCCTTCAGAGTTCCACCCGTGCTGTAAATTTCCGCGCCGGATTTTGTGAGAAAGTCTGCGAATTCGACGACCCCGGTCTTGTCCGTTACACTAATCAGCACACGTTTTATCTTCACGTCCTATTGGATCCCTCCGGGGAGATGACGATCTTTCTCCCTTCTATCTTCACCTGATGACTTTCAAAGAGTTTTATTGCCTCGGGCAGGAGCTCATATTCGAGCTGGTGGATCTTCGAAGCAAGAGTCTCCGGGGTATCGTCTCCGGAAACCGGCACGCACTTCTGGAGGACTACAGGACCGTGGTCATATTCCACGTCCACGACATGAACGGTCACGCCGCTAACCTTACAGCCGTAATCGAGTACGGCCTGGTGAACCTTCATGCCATACATACCCTTTCCTCCGAAAGAGGGAAGGAGGGCGGGATGTATGTTGATAATTCGATTGGCATAATTTTTTATTACAGAGTCAGGAATCTTCTTGAGGTAGCCTGCCAGCACAATGAAATCAATTTCCGCTTTCTTTAGAACGTCCAGCAGCGTGTCCCCGAATTCCGCTTCGTCGCGAAAACTCTTTGGATCCGCGACTTTCGTAAGGATCCCGGCGCGCTCCGAATTCTCAATAGCCTCGCAATCGCGGTCAGAAATCACAAGTCTGACTTCCGACCTGAGAAATCCATCTTTGCTTTTTCTAATAATATTAAGAAGGTTTGTGCCTCTTCCGGACACAAATACAGCAACTTTCATTCATCGAAAAGTTACGATTCGAGTGCACAAATAGCAATTGTTTTCTTGGTGAAATCGCCGATTTTGATGGAGTTAGCTCACTTCGGTTGAGAAAACATTTCCGGCCTGGAGGTGATCCAGTCCGTTTTCATCCTGACCCGACGTGACGATCCTAATACGCTCCTGTGATGATTGCTGTATCCCATTGCGAATCAAGTTCATGAAAGACGTCGAGTTCCCGGTAGTACGGCGTCAATGCGGACATCGCCGACCGGCAACTCGTCCATCCCGGGTGCTGACATTCATCCCATTTAGAACGCTGTAACTCGGCGGCTTACCCTCCCAGTTCGTTGTAATTTCGTCACTTCTACGGTATATTTTTCCAGGGAAGACGGTCTCCCGTGCGGAGGAACGGTCCGACCTTTCTAAACTAACGTGTCCAGAGTCCGGCAGCCAACTGAAGGCTGATAAAAATATTAAATGGAAAAGAAAACCCACGTAATCGTCGCCTCGACAATTCTATCAATACTCGTCTGGCTAAGTGTGTCGATGAATAACCAGTACTCCATAGTGGTGCATGTCCCTTTCAGAGTCAGCGACCTTCCCGACGGCATTTCCCTTGCGAGCCCGGTGCCTCGTTTCATTCTCGTGCGGGTGCGCGGGACGGGTTGGCAAGTCGCATCGTCATATTTCTCGACGACTGCCGCCGTCAACTTCGACGCCTCGGATGTTACCAAGAGGCAATTCATCCTTACGAGCCGCGACCTCGGTTATTCGCTGGATGTCGGTTCCTCCGCCGAGGTTCTCAGATTCGAGCCCGACACGGTTCTCATCAACCTCGACTCGACGATGACGAAGAAGGTCCCGGTGATTCCGAATATCGACGTCGTGCCTCGTGAAGGGTTCATGATCGTCGGCCCTCCCATGGCGGATCCTGATTCGGTAACGATTACAGGTGCGAGGAAATTGCTCAGGGGAATCGGGAGCTGGGATACACAGCCGCGCAAATTCGAGAAGATCATAAACGAGGTCAGCACTACCATACCACTGTCAGACACCCTTGCGGGGATCGTCACCGTCGACGCCAGAGAAGTCAACGTCAGGGTGGATGTGGAACAGGTCGCCGACAACACTTACCGCAGCATACCCGTGAACATCATCGACAATTTCGATTCGGCGGAAGTACTCCTTCTCCCCCCCACCGTAGACGTTACCGTCCGGGGTGGCATAAACGAGATGGCGAATGTTACATCCGACTCATTCCATGTCACGGTGAACTTCCACAGTCTCAGCCGCTCTTCCTCCAATTCCTTCCGACCGACGGTCAATGCGCCGGCGCAAATGCAGGTAATAGCCGTTAAACCCGACAGCATTGAATTCATAATCCGGAAGTAGCGGCAGAAATTTTTTCACACCTTCTTAAGAAATCATTCAGGAGCAATATAGATGGCCAGCGATAAAATACTGAAACTCGGTCTGCCAAAAGGGAGTTTGCAGGAATCCACATTCTCATTGTTTCAAAAGGCGGGATACAGCATTTCAGTTTCATCCAGGAGCTACTTCCCGAGCGTCGAGGATGAGGAACTGAAGATCATGTTAGTTCGCGCACAGGAAATGGCAAGGTATGTCGAGCTCGGGACTTTTGACGCCGGACTCACGGGGAAAGACTGGATCATAGAAACCAACGGCGATGTCACCGAAATCGCAGAACTCGTGTACGCAAAGCAGAGCATGCGGCCCGTCAGGTGGGTGCTCGCAGTTCAGGAAGATTCGCCGTACAAGACGGTGAAGGACCTTCATGGGAAACGGATCTCCACCGAAGTTGTGAATATTACGAAGCAGTATCTTCAGCGGCACGGCGTCGAAGCGTCCGTGGAATTCTCGTGGGGCGCAACCGAAGTCAAAGTACCGGAGCTCGCCGACGCCATCGTCGAAGTCACGGAGACCGGAAGTTCTCTCCGCGCAAATCACCTGCGCATCATCGATACGGTACTTGAGTCCTCGACAAGGTTCATCGCCAATAAAGAATCCTATAAAGATCCATGGAAGAAGGAGAAGATCGACACAATCTCACTTCTCCTAAGAGGCGCAATTGCCGCCGAGGGAAAAGTAGGGCTGAAGATGAACATCAGGAAATCCGATCTGCCGAAGATCATCGGGATTATCCCTGCCCTGAGAAAGCCTACGGTTTCTCCTCTTTACGACGACGAGTGGGTGGCCATCGAGACTATAATCGACGAACGGATTGTCAGGATCATCGTCCCCGAACTGAAGCGCAGCGGCGCCGAAGGGATTATCGAGTATCCGCTGAATAAGGTCGTACCATAAGCCATGGAATGATGGAGTAAGGGAATACTGGAGCGTTGGAATAATGGATTACTGGATTAATGGATTGATGGATCTATCAAGCTTTGAGGAAGTTGCACTCTCGAACACAGAGGCAGAGGGCAATCAGAACTAACCGCCCCCACGCTGTGAGGGAGTTGCACTCCCGAACTCAAAGGCCCTCAAGATTAGACACCAATCCGGATTGCTTTTGTCAGCCACCCCAACCCAAATTGAGATATGAAAATAAAACTCGGCAAATACGAACTCGAAAACCCGGTCGCGCTGGCTCCTATGGAGGACGTCACGGATCTCGGGTTCCGCCTGATCTGCAAGGGGTTCGGGGCGGACATCGTCTACACCGAGTTTGTTAGCTCGGAGGGCCTCATCCGCTCGGCCAGGAAAAGCGCGCAGAAGCTGCTTATAAGCGACAAAGAGCGCCCCGTGGGGATTCAAATATTCGGAGGCGAGCCGAATGTGATGGCGGAAGCGGCGAAGATAGCAGAAGAGGCCGGGCCGGATATCATCGATATCAATGCTGGGTGCTGGGTGCCGAAGGTCGCGCAGCGCGGCGCGGGGGCGGGGCTCCTGAAGGACCTCAAACAGATGCAGGCTATCGTCCACGCGGTGAAAAACGCCGTTTCCCTTCCGGTCAGCCTGAAGACCCGCCTCGGATGGGATTCAGACTCCATAACCATATTCGAAGTCGCAAAGATGTGCGCGGCGGAGGGACTTGCCGCGTTGACCATACACGCCCGCACGAGGGCGCAGCACCACGACGGCGACGCGAACTGGGATTGGATTCGCCGCGTGAAGGAAGTGGCTGAGCTCCCGATCATCGGGAACGGTGACATCCGCGTCGCGCAGGACGCGCTCGATATGTTCGAGTACACCAAGTGCGACGGAGTCATGGTTGCAAGAGGAGCCATCACAAATCCATGGATCTTCAAGGACATCAAATCGCTGATGAGGGGTGAGACACTCCCTGCGGCGCAGGACCTGCAAGACCGTGCGGACACATGTCTTCGCCATCTTGAAATGGAGATAGGCCTGAAGGGTGAGCGGCGCGCGGTTATGGAGTTCAGGAAGTACTACCACGGGTATTTCCACGGTATCCGAAACGGATCCGGTCTGAGATCTACTCTTGTCAGGATCGAGACACTGCAGGGTGTCAAGGACGCGATCCGGGAGTTTATCGAGAGGTCGGCAGATTCGTTGACGACCGAACTTCCGAGTCCCACCGACGCCCGAACAGACTCGCCGCAATCACAACAACTGTCATTCTGAGGAGGCTCGCGTCGCGAGCCGACGAAGAAACCATCCCCAGCTTCCGAGAAAGAATGTCCACACCTGACTTTCAATATGAGGCCCCCGGACGAGAGCGTGGATTTTCGCCGGAGGCGAATCCGCCTGCGGCGTGACTTCAGTCATCCGCCGCGACTCACGCGTCGGATTCCTTCAGAATGACAATTAGGCGGTTTCATGGATTGCCCCTAACACGACAGATAATCCAATGCTGCGGCACAACATTAAACAGTGTCATTTTCAAAAGGCTCGCCTCGCGAGCCGACGAAGAATCCGCATGCCGTATGTGGATGATTAAAATAGATGACTTGTCATACCCACAGGCGAATGAGATGCCCGGCTCACGTCATGGCGGCGCTAGATCTTTGCGGCTTCTCCCCTGAGCATAAGATCGCTGTAGGACTCGTTTATTTCTTTCACAACAAACGGCGCCGCGTAAGTCTTAAGCGTTTCGAGCAGCGCGGCGTCGGCCCGGTCATCACCGCCCGATACCACTTCAAACTCCAGGAAACTTCCCAACCCCTTCACTTCATCGAGATGTATCCTGACATTCTTCAACTTCAACAGCCGCCGTACTTTTTCGACGATCGTCTTCACGCCGAGTGCTTCAGCCAGAAAATCTTTCAGTGACGGGTCGGGAACGGGGAATATTTCGTAGCGGCTCTCCATTCCGGCGGACGATGCCTCGTCCCGTTCGTAGAAGATGAGTTCCGCCTCTTTCCCCTCGGTCTCTCTCAGCTTCAGCCTTCCTGCCCTGACGTTGAAATATGTATCGCGCTGTTTGAGGATCCCGGCGAACGCCGCTCCGTTTTCGATGAAGATACTTTCGAGCGAATTCAGTTCCCCGACACAGGCCTTGTATTCAAGGTTTTTCAATCAGAAACCTATTGTCATAAATTCTAAATGCCGCCTCCTGGTATCGCATCCCGACCCCGGGGTGTTCATTTAGGATTTAGAGCCTGGAATTTACTTTCCTATTTCCAGGATCTTGTACTGTTTCATCCCTGCCGGCACTTTCACACTCACGACTTCCCCGACCACCTTTCCGAGCAGGCTTTTCCCGATTGGAGAATCAGTCGATATCTTCCCCTTCACGATATCTGCTTCCTCGGTCGACACTAGCTGGTACTCAATCTCTTTATTTGAAAGCATATCCAGCAACTGGACCTTGCTGAAGATATAGACTTTATCGGTCCTGACCTCCGTGGGGTCGAGTACGCGTGTCCTGGTGAGAGTCTGTTCGAGCTGCGCGATACGGAGTTCGAGCATGCCCATTTCTTCCTTGGCGGCATCGTATTCGGAGTTCTCGGACAGGTCTCCGTGCGACCGCGCCTCCGCGATCTTGCGCGCAGCCTCCTGCCTGCCGTGAGTTTTCATCTCCTTGAGCTGCGATTCGAGCTCCACCAATTTTTCTTTTGTCAAATAGACAAAATTATTTGACATTCGAACCTCCTAGATCGTTTCATTTCATAAAAACGCAAAAGCCTTCGCGCGCAGAAGCTGTGGCGAAGGCGTACCGCTCTCCGGGCAATCCGGAATTGAGCGGCGTTAATTAAAGATAATAAATCCGCGCCGAATTGCCATCAAAATACCAGAACACGCCTGCCTGTCGAAGCGCACTCCCGGGCGTAGACACGAAGAAAACGAATAGCTCGGCTGATCGATACAAATATCACGAATAGGCAGCCCTTCTGAAGTGATTCGTGTCATTTGCACATTGAACTAAAATGAATTCGTGAGAATCGCGTCATACAATTTTCAGTATTAGGCACTTCTGTGAACCCCTGATTACCGGTGAAGCTCTTCGTGTTCAGGATCGAGGATGAGATGCCCTAGTTTATCCCGTTTAGTCTCAAGATATTTCTGGTTTATCTCGTTCGGCTCTATCTCGATAGGAACCCGTTCCACCACTTCCAGGCCGTATCCTTCGAGCCCAACGATCTTCTTCGGGTTGTTCGTCATCAGCCTCATCTTCTTTACGCCGAGGTCGACGAGTATCTGAGCGCCTATCCCGTAGTCGCGGAGATCGGCCTTGAACCCGAGCTTCTCGTTCGCCTCTACCGTATCGTGTCCGTCGTCCTGCAGCTTGTAAGCCTTGATCTTGTTCACGAGCCCGATCCCTCTTCCCTCCTGGCGCATGTAGAGGACTATGCCTGCCCCGGCTTTCTCGACCATCTCCATCGCGCGGTGAAGCTGCTCACCGCAGTCGCACCTCTCCGAGCCGAACACATCGCCGGTCAGGCATTCGGAATGGACACGGACAAGCGTCGGAACATCCTGGCGGATATCGCCCTTCACGAGCGCGAGATGTTCCTTCTTGTCGAGTACGCTCTGGTAAACGTGGAGGTCGAAATATCCGTGTCGTGTCGGGAGTTTCGTCGCAACGATTTTCTTGACCATCTTCTCGCGCGTCATCCTGTAATGAATCAGGTCCTGTATCGTGACGATATGGAGCCCGAACTCTTTCGCCATCTTCATCAGCTGCGGCACGCGCGCCATCGAGCCGTCGTCGTTCATAATCTCGCAGACTACTCCCGCGGGATAGAGCGACGCAAGCCTGGCGAGATCGATGGCCGCCTCGGTGTGTCCTGCGCGTCTGAGGACACCTTCATCCATACCCCGGAGCGGAAAGATGTGGCCCGGCCTGCCGAGGTCGGACGGGCGGGTCTCCGGGTTGACGAGGGAAAGAACGGTTGCCGCGCGGTCGTGAGCGGATACACCCGTGGTCGTGCCTTTCAGCACGTCGACGCTCACGGTGAACGCCGTCTGGTGCAATGATGTGTTCTCATCCACCATCAGATCCAGCTGCAATTCATCCGCGCGTTCAGGGAGCACTGCGGCGCAGATTATCCCGCGTGCGTGCTTGGTCAGAAAATTAATCGATTCGGGAGTCGCCTTCTCGGCGGCGAGGACGAAGTCACCTTCGTTCTCGCGCTCCTCATCGTCCACGACGATTATTATCCTGCCGCTGCGGATATCCTCAATCGCCGTGTCGATAGTATCAAATGCAGACATGTTTTACTCTGGTAGTATTGTCCCTACCGCTGACTTTTCAACTTTTACTTTCACGTTATCGGCAATCTCGACGAGGACCGTCTTGTCTTCCATTCCGACGATCCTGCCGTGGAGACCGCCGTTTGTGACTATCTTGTCGCCCTTCTTCATGGCTTCGAGCATCTTCTGACGCTCCTTCTGGCGCTTGCTCTGCGGACGAATGATCATGAAATAGAAAATGAAAATAATCAGAGCGAACATGACTACGGTGCTGATCATGCCGCCGCCTGCGTCGCCGCCCCCTTGGGGAGACATCAGTGCGAGTAGTAAGCTGTTCAAATTTCCTCCTTTTTATGGCTGTTCATTCTATCGAGTGTTTCGGCTTTGAATTCCACAAACCGGTCGTTAAGGATAGCGAGCCTGGTTTGTTCCATCAAACTAATAAAAAACCGCAAATTATGTAAGGAAGCTAATTGGAGGCCGAATATTTCGCCAACGCTGAAAAGGTGACGGATATACCCTCTGGAGTAGTTTTTGCAGGCATAGCAGTCGCATTCGCTGTCGAGAGGCGCTTCATCGTCCGCGTAACCGGCATTCCTGACGTTCAGCTTCCCAGTCGATGTGAATACCTGAGAGTTCCTACCGTTACGCGTCGGGAGGACGCAGTCGAACATGTCGACTCCTCTCTCCACGGCTTCAAGAAGATTAGCGGGAGTGCCGACTCCCATCAGGTACCTCGGCTTGTTCTCCGGGAGGATATCCGTCACGAAGTTTGCGACCCTGTACATCTCCTCGGCCGGCTCGCCGACGGCCAGGCCGCCGATCGCGTAACCATCGAAGTCCGCCGCGACAAGATCTCCGGCACTCTTTTCTCTCAGGTCCGGATAGACCCCGCCCTGCACTATGCCGAAGAGAAACTGGTTGAAGTTGTAGAGCGGCTTCGAGGAGGCGAAGCTCTCTTTGCAGCGCATCGCCCAGTTGTGCGTCAGCTCGACGCTCTTCGACACGTAGTCCCTTTCCGAAGGATAAGGCGGGCATTCGTCGAGAACCATCATTATGTCGGAGCCAATCGTCCGCTCGACCTCAATAACTTTCTCCGGCGTGAAAAAGTGGCGGCTCCCGTCAATGTGCGAGCGAAACTCGACCCCCTCCTCAGACAGCTTCCGTAGATCGGACAGGCTGAGTATCTGAAATCCGCCGCTGTCGGTGAGTATCGGCCGCGGCCACGACATAAACGCGTGAAGTCCTCCGAACTTCCGGAGTATTTCTACGCCTGGGCGCTGATACAGGTGATAGGTATTGCCGAGGATAATGGAAGCGTTTATCTCGAGGAGCTCACGCTGCTCGACCGCCTTCACGCTCCCGCGGGTGCCGACCGGCATGAATACCGGCGTCTTAATTGTGCCGTGATCAGTATGGACCAGGCCGGCACGCGCCTTCGTTCGGCCGTCTTTTTTTAACAACTTGAATTCAAGCATCTATTCTCTTAGAGGATGGAAAGTGTAGTTAAATGAGGCCGGCTATTGCGGTCCCGCTTATGTTAACGACGATCTCGACGGGGAAAGGAATCGCGCTTGAGTAGAAAAGAATTACAAGTTTCCCCGTCGTTCCCTTTGTTCTGAAGACAAGCTCGTCTCGATCCGTTTTCACGATATCGATCTTATCAGCGCCCTCATCGACAACGAACTTACCTGAAAGATGTCGGAACGGGACAGGCATGCCCAGCCGGTTGATCATAGTCGCCTTGACGACCACGGGCGAGGAGCCGCCGGCGAATACTTTATCCGGAGAGCTTGCCATAGTGAGGCTGGTCGGAACGAAGACGACTTTGTAGCAAACTATACCGAGGAGCACTGCCGCAGATACTATTATCAATGATTTTGCACTCATGATTCAACCGTTGTCGTTTTACCGTTAGACGCGGTGACAAGGAATTCGAAGGCATCTTCTTTCTTCCCGTCGAACGGGACGTACACGATCGATGCTCTTTTCCCCTGCGTTATACTGCCGTATTGTTTTTCAATTCCGAGGAATTCAGCGGCATCGGACGTCGCGGCGCCGAATACTCGCGCGGGATTCATCAAACCGTGAAATTCAGTATAGAAAGCGGCAAGTTCCGCGAACATGTCTATGTCGGGCGAGCTCGCCCTGCTGTCCGTGCCTATGAGAATTCTGACGCCGCTTTCCAGGAATTTCCCGACCGGCGGCGCTATGCCGGAGAGTTCCAGGTTGCTTCGAAGACAGACGGCTACCGCGCTTCCGCGTGATTTCATTATGCCGATATCTTTCTCATCGACATGGACGCAGTGGACACAGAGAGTTTTGGCGTCGAGCAGGCCGAGCGAGTCCACATATTCCACGGGAGATACGCCCGGCGCTTTGAACTCCCAATTACCGACCCTGTAGTTCAGCAGATCCGCCATTCTGCCGGAACCGGACTTGATGAACTCGACTTCATCCGCGGTTTCCGCGAGGTGAATGGAAGTCACGGCGCCGCGGCGGTTATTGAACAATTTGATCTCCCTCATGAGACGCGGCGAGACTGAGTATGGTGCGTGAACGGCCAGTGCTGTGGACGTTCCGTCCTTTCGAAGGGCGAGCTCACTTGAGCGGTCAAAGATCTTAGCGGCGGATGAATCATTTATACCTATCTGCTCGAAAGCGAAAAGCTGGTTATCGCCTAGCGACCTGTTGAGTTCAAAATCGTTCCCCACGTTGACAAAATAACAGGTTCCCTTCTCTTCGGCCTCCCGCTTGGCACTCAGACATTCGGGCCGCTGGTCCACGGAGAACATGGACATTCTGGTATCGACAAGTTTGATCACCCAGTCGACGAAGTCCGAGTGGTGGAACTGGTCCTTTCTGAGGGCGGATAATTCAAGATGTGTATGCGCGTTGATGAGAGCCGGGCACAGGATGCCGTCGAAATCACGCACTGCCAGAGTACCGTAGTCGCGCGCGATGTCATCATATCTTCCAACGGTGACGATGACGTCGTCGTCGATAAGAATTCCTGTATCGACACTTATTCCATGGAGACTGTCGGCGACATATCTCCCACGAAGAATCGCTCTCACTTCTCGAATATAAAGCAGGGCACAGATGTCTTCAAGTGTACCCTGGGTGCATTCGCGAGCCTTAGAGGTGGACTTTCGCCGGAGGCGAATCCGCCTGTGGCGTGACTTCAGTCGTCCGTCGCACGTTGTGCGCCGGTCTCCTTCAGAATGACAATCGAGTGTTTGCCGGGCGTTCTTGAAGTGAGCACGGCCTCACGTATCCACTACAACAACAGTTACTGTCATTCTGAGGAGGTCAGCCTTGCGGACCGACGAAGAATCCATCCCTGGAGATCGGGGCGATTCTTGACGAAGTGGCGCCTTGTCGCGGATACCGCGCTACGCGGTGCGCCATCTCCCGCTCCGACATCATACCTTTTAAATGATGCGGGATGCCGCGTATCGCGGCACCGACATACAAATAAATTGAGCGGGAAATCCATTCTAGAGAACCTGGGGATGGGGTTTCGCCAAAGGCGAATCTGCCTCCGACATGACTTCGAATCACAGAGTGGATTTTCGCCAAAGGCGAATCCGCCTCCGGCGTGACTTCAGTCGTCCGCCCGCAAGGCGGCCGGACTCCTTCAGAATGACAATCGAGTGTCTTCTGCGTCGTTCCTGGGGCGACGAACAACTCAAGAGACATCCACAATGACTCAAATTGTCATTCTGAGGAGGCGTGCCTTGCACGCCGACGAAGTGGCGCCTTGTCGCGGATACCGCGCCACGCGGTGCTCCATCCCGCACTTCCATTGTTGATATTATTGAGCGGGAAATCCATCCTCTGGGCGCGGGAGCTTGACATTACTGAGAAGTATCAGTACCATTGTGCGAGGCGGTCGTGCACATATACTATACCTATATCATGTCGAATAGGAAGCATGGTACTCTGTATACGGGGATGACGAACAACCTGGCGAGCAGAGTGTACCAACACAAGCACAAGCTAACGCCGGGATTCACCAGCAGGTATGGGCTTACGCGGCTGGTTTATTACGAAGAAACGAACGACGTAAGGATTGCGATCGCCAGGGAGAAACAAATAAAGGGTTGGCTTAGAAGGAAGAAAATCGTCCTGATCGAGTCTCTCAATCCGGAATGGAAAGACCTCAGCGAGGGTTGGGACGAATAACCAGCCCTGGCCACTCCGACCTCATCCATGAGGGATGGATCCTTCAGTCGTCCGCCCGTAAAGCGGTCGGACTCTTTCAGGATGACACTTGAGCGTTTTCTGAGTCGTTGTTAAAGGGATTAAGAACCCAACTATCCACCGTAACAACATAACATGTCATTCTGAGGAGGCCCACCTTGTGGGCTGACGAAGAATCCATCACCAGCTTGCGAGATGGGAAATCCATCCTTGTGGTAGACGGCGGAATTGACGCGCGAACTTCCTACCGGATTGACCCGACACGACCTCTCGAATCCTCCCTAGTTTTCATTTATTTGACTTTATTGTTAGATTGGCTGTCGAACGAATACGGGCACGCAGGCAACTCAACAGGAGAGCATCGCCAAAGTTCATGCCGCGAAAGAACAGATTCTCAATTGATCCAGCTAACCTCGCTTAATCAAACAAATAGGGAGAAGCAAGTAAATGCATCTGGGCGTAGTTGATCTGAGCATCATAGTAGTATATCTCGTAGGAGTCGTTCTTCTCGGGATGCTCGTTACAAAGAGGGCTTCAAAGAACATCCAGAATTACTTCCTCGGGGGAAACACACTTCCCTGGTGGATGCTGGGCGTCTCCAACGCCTCGGGAATGTTCGACGTCGCCGGCACAATGCTTCTGGTTTACTGGCTGACGGTATACGGCATGAAGAGCATGTGGCTGCCGTGGCTGTGGCCGGTGTTCAACCAGATTTTCCTGATGGTCTACATGTCGGCGTGGCTGAGGCGGTCGAACGTAATGACCGGCGCCGAATGGATAAAGACGCGGTTCGGCACGGGAAAAGGCGCAACCCTGTCTCACATCATCGTGGTCATATTCGCGCTCATCAGCGTAATCGGGTTCCTCTCATACGGGTTCAAGGGGATCGGCGAGTTCGCGGTGGCATTCCTCCCGCCTCTCGTCACCAACCCGGCAACGCTCCTGGCGCATCCCGACATCAACGCCAATCTCTACGGGCTTATTCTTATGGCGATCACGACGCTCTATGTCGTCAAAGGTGGAATGTTCAGCGAAGCGGCGGCTCTGATGTTCGTGCTCGTGCTTGCGAGTCGTGCTCGGAAAGGAGAGCGCATTCCCGCGCATCAGTCGCGATCCCGAACCCGCACGAGCCACGAGCACGACTGATGCGTGACCTGATCGAGATGTGGGGCAACACGCGCATGGTCGTGCTGACGGCCATGAGCGCGTCGCTCTACGCCGCGATCCTGATCCCGTTCAAGGTCCTGCCGATCATTCCGGGCGTCACCGAGTTCCGGCCCGCCAATGCGGTCCCGGTGGTGTGCTCGTTCCTGTTCGGCCCGGCGGGCGCCTGGGGTGCTGCGATCGGCAACGTCATCGGAGACTTCTTCGGCGGCATCGGTCCCGGCGACCTCTTCGGTTTCCTCGGTAATTTCCTCTACGGGCTCATCCCGTACAAGGTCTGGTACGCTATCACTGATAGTGATCCGCTCCCGCGTAGCGCGGGGCTGTGGGTCGTCTTCGTTGCCGTCATCCTGCTGGCGAGCGCCACCTGCGCGCTCACCATTGGCTGGGGCATCAACCTGCTCGGCTTCGTGCCCTTCTCCGTGCTCGGCAACATCATCATGATCAACAACTTCCTGGTCGCAGTCGTCCTCACGCCCTTCTTGCTGCGAATGATCTACCCACGTGTCAAACGCGGCCAGCTCTTGTACCGCGACGTCTTGCACACGCCCGTTGTGCGCGCTGGGAACCATCAAGGAATTTCAATCACGTTGTAGCGGCGACGACGCTCAATCGCATGGAGAGGGTGCGCAGCCCGGACCTTCACAGGTGCCCCCAAGCCGCGCGTACGTCGAGCCCACGCACACCTGCGCCACGTTGCCCACGCACCGCACCGCGCCGTCGGCGCAGTCGATGCCCCAGGGGCGGAAGCGCACGTCGGTTCCCGCGACCCAGGCCACCTGGGCGAAGTAAGGCGGCAGGAAGGCCACGCGGGGCGCCCGCACCTCGGGCCCGTCGGGGTCGATGACGATCTCGGTGCCGCCGTCGCCGTAGCCCTGGAACACGCGGGCCATCACGCGCGCCGTGCCGCCGGAGGGCTGGTCCTCCCAGACCACGACGAAGCGCTCGTCGGTGGTGGCGACCACGTCGGGCGCGCGCTCTTCGCCCGAGGCGTCGAAGGCGATGGGGAAGGCGTCGACGATGATCGTGCCGTAGGTGTCGACGATGCTGCCCACCAGGTCGGTGCCCAGGCCGGCCTGCTCCCACACGACCACGAAGCGCCCGCCGCCCAGGGCCGTGGCGCTGACGCGGCCCGGCGACGAGATGGTGCCCACGTGCACGGCGAAGTCGGGGATGGCGACCTTGCCGTCGGCGTTGGCGATGGCCGCCCGCAGCACGTTGTCGCGCGTCCAGACGAGCACGCGTTGCTGGTTGTCGAGTTGCGCCACCGCCACGTGGACGGCCACAGCGGCGTCGGGCGTGGAGGGCCGCCAGGCCGCTCCGGTGGAGGCGCTGGCGGGG
>CAWEBD010000101.1:0-31237 GCA_963806435.1 uncultured Bacteroidota bacterium | reverse complement strand
CGGCGCACAACTCCCGGGCGGCGCGCAGTTCCTCGAGCCCCGTCACCATCGGGAACATCAACCGCGCCGGTCCCTGCGCCGCGGCACGGTACATGGCGCGGATCTGGGTCTTGAAGAGCGTGCGATTCGCCAGACAGAACCGGATGCCGCGCCAGCCGAGGAACGGATTGTACTCGCCGCTTGGCGCCGAGGTAGCGCGACACCTTGTCGCCCCCCACGTCGAGGGTGCGCATGACGACCGGCCGACCGGCCATCCGACGCAGCACGTCGGCGTACGCCGTGACCTGCTCCTCCTCGCCGGGATGTCGTGGTGGCGGAAATAGAGATACTCCGTGCGCAGCAGCCCGACCCCCTCCGCGCCCCTCGCCAGCGCCTCGTCCGCCTCCTCCGGCAGCTCCACGTTGGCCAGCAGATGCACGCGCCGCCCGTCCGGCGTGACGGCGGGCGCGTCGCGCAGGCCGGCCAGGCGCGGTCGACCCGCTGCCGCTCCTGTCCCGCCGGCGTGCCGCTGTTCCGCCGCCTCGGGTCCGGCTCGAGCACGACCTCCCCAGCCCGCCATCCACCGCCGCCACCACTCCGTCGGTCAGCGCCGCCACGGCGTCGCCCAGACCGACCACCGCCGGCACGCCGAGCGACCGGGCCAGAATCGCCACGTGGCTCGTCTGGCTCCCCTCGTCCGTCAGGAAGGCCAGCACATTGCGCCGGCCGAGGTCGGCGGTGTCGGACGGGGTCAGGTTGGGGGCGACGACGACGCTCGGCACCGGCGGCGGCACGACCCGCGGTGACACCTCGCCCGTCAGGGCGCGCAGCACCCGCTCCTCGACGTCGCGCAGATCGACGACCCGCTCGCGGAAGACGGCGTCCTGGGTGTCACGCAACTGGACCGCGACGTCGGCGCAGGCGTGGCTGAACGCCTGCTCCGCGCCGACCGTTCGTCCCGAATCCGGGCGATCGTGCGATCCCAGGTCAGTTCGTCCTCGAGAATGAGCAGATGGCTACCAGGATGCGCGCCTCGGCCGGGCCGAGTTCCCGCTCGAGCTTCTCCATGAGCACCCGGATCTCCGCCCGCGCCGGCCGACCGCGGCGCGAAACCGGTCCACTTCCGCCTCGACCTCGCCCGCGGACACCGTGCGGACGGAACTCGGGAGGTCCCTTGACGATCCGGTGGACCGGCCCGACGGCGTAACCGGGCGAGGCGGCGATGCCGCGCAGCGTCCGCATCAGGTCACGGCTCCCGCTCGGGATGAGCGAGTTCGATGGCGATGAGCTGGACGAGCGCGTCGAGAGCCGTCGCCTTCGTCGAGGCCCGTCCGCCTCGATATCGACCCGGCTGCCGCACTCCGCCGCCAGACTGGCCAAGCCCATGATGCTCTTGGCGTTGGCGGCCCGCCCGTTGTAGCGGATCGTCACCTCCGCGGCGAACCGCTTGGTGAGCTTGACGATGCGCCCCGCCGCACGCAGGTGAAAACCGACCGGATCGGATACAGTGGCAGTCGTGGCTTTCAACGGCCCGTTCCTCTCCCCGACGGCGCGTGGCCGTGCGCCGCAAACGCAGGAACCCTAAAGAATCGCCAGGACCAGGGCAAGGGGGATTCCCAGGAGGAAGACCAACTCCCCCGGCAGGCGCCGGTGCAGCAGAAGCCCGCACGCGCCCCCCGCGCCGACGCTCCAGAGAGCGGCCCGAACACCGCCGGGGGACGTTCCGACCAGCGCTTCAAGATACACCCCGGCCAGGATTCCGGCCAGAACCATCCCCGACCGCTGGCTCGCCCGGATCAACCGGTGCCAGGACGGCCGCGAGAGCAGGTCGACGATGTCCAGCCCGAGGCGGTAGCCGGTGCCGAGGGCGCGCCAGCGCAGCCAGAGCTGGGCGAGCGCCAGCAGGACGATCAGGCCGAAACCGACCCAGGGACGGCCGGCCCAGGCCAACACCGAAGCCGCCAGCAGCAGCGACGGCTGCAGTCCGAGCCAGAACAGCTGGTCGCCGAGCGACGCGAAGGCGCGCGCCACCGAGCTGCGGAATGCCACCACCTGCCGGGCCCCCCGGCCCCCTTCGCGCAAATTCTCATCCTCCAGACGCATCAACCCGCCGATTATGAAGTTGGCGAAATAGGGATTCGTATTGAAGAACTCGTAGTGCCGGCGGCAGACGCGGCGGACGATCGGCACCTCGGGCGCGCGCGCCCGCAGCCATGGCGCCAGCGCTGCTCACGAGGCCGAGGTTTTGCATACGCTGGGGGTTCCAGGCGGCCTGCAGGGCGAGCGCCCTCAACCAGACATTCCACAGCAGACGCCGCGGCGGCAGTTCGATCTGCGGCGGCGCTTCGCGGCCAGCCTGCATCGCTCCCACCTCTTTCACAGCCGCCCCGCGAGCAGGACGGCGACGGTCAAGCCCCCCGCGATCCAGCGCCAGGCGTTCCGCCACCCGTAGAGATCGCCCAGCGCGGCCACGGCCAGCGGCGGCGCGAGCAACGGCAAAAGGGCCAGCGCACGCACCAGCCGCGCCGGGAGCAGGGCGTAGAGCGGCAGCCAGAAACCGACCATCAGGGTCAGCCAGAGCAGGCAGAGCACCAGTCCGCGCAGGGCCGTGGCGGCCAGACATCTCGCCTGCAACCGTTCCAGCCGCTCGGTCCGTCCGTCCCAGAGGGTCCGGTGTCCTTCGAGCATCCAGAGGAAGTGGGTGGAGCGCTCGATCTGGACGACTTGGTGGCCGGCGAGACTGAACAGGCAGACCGCCACCAGAGTCCAGCCGAAGGCGCCCGCCGCCGCCTCGGCGCCAGGCGAGCCAGTTGCGGCAGGGCATGCCCGGTCAGGACCGCCCCGCCCGACGCCGGCCACGACGGCCGCCACCTTCTCCGCCGGTGAACGTCTGTCCGACCGGCAGATTCGCCAGCGTGACGAGCTGGAACGGCAGACCGACCGCAAGTCCGGTGGCCGGCGTCGCCGCACAGAGCCCCCGCCAGCAGCCCGGCCGGCAACGGCTGGCTGAGCCAGGTCTGCGCGAGCGCCGTCTCGTCGAGGCTGAGCACCATCGTCAGGAGCGCCAGCAGCGCCACCGGCAGCCAGGGCAGCGCCAGGAGGCCCGCGCCGGCCGCGGCCAGCAGAGGGGCGCCCGTGGCCAGCATCACGGCGCCCGGCCCCGGTCACAGCCGCTCCTCGAGCGCCGCGATCAGCGGCAGGTCGATCTCCGTCTCGCCGGCCCCCGGCACCGGGCGCGCCGACAGCCGCACCCCCCGCCCCAGGAAGGCGCGGAAGGCGTCGAGATCGGTGCGATTGACGTAGACGTACGGCAGCATCTCCTCCTTGCCCTTGACCCAGTGCATGCCGCCGACGTTGACCTCGGCCAGCGGCAGGCCGCGCGCCAGCAGGTCGTGCATGTCGAGCGGGTCGCCGGCCAGGAGGATCACCCGCTCGTCCGGCGGGCTGGCGGCGAGCGCGGCCACCGTGGATTCGGCGGAGAGAATCTCGACCGCGATGCGGGGCGGCACCGAACTGCGGTAGACCCGGCTCTGCCAGGGATCGGCGGCGATCTCGTCGTTGCAGAGCACGATGCCGGTGGGGCCGAGCTTCTGGCTCCAGCCGACCGTGGCTGGCCGTGGATGAAGCGGTCATCGATCCTGGCCAGCACGATGCCCATGCGCCGTCCGGCCCCCTCAGGCGCCCGCGCCGGGACCAGGAGCGAGATGGCCTGCCGCCCCTTCTCCACGAGGCGGCGGGACAGTTCGGCCACCGAGAGCGAATCGCGCGAGGTGAGGAAGTCGAGCACCATGGCCAGGTTGACCCCGGTCAGGATGCGGCCGGGCGGCCCCGCCTGCACCGCGAGCTGGGCCGCGTTGGCGCAACTGCCGCCGAAATCGTCGATGAACAGGAGGATCCCGCCCGCCCCCTGCTCCGGCTCGGCCGCGATCCCAGCCGCGGATCGCCTCGGTCAGGTCGCGCGCGCCCAGGCCGCGGTTCGAGAGCGCCCCCAGATTCTCCACGGGGCCGAGCACGAGCGTCACCACCCGCACGAGTTCCTCGCCCAGGGCGCCGTGGGTGACCACCAGACCGCTGATCATAACCCGCCGCTCCTTCTACTCGTTGTCGTGACGCAGGTACCGGTTCAGGTTGCTGCCCGGCTTCATCGTCTCGAGGATACGCCGGTTGAGCGCCTGGGCCGCGTCGTAGCCGTAGATCTTCAGCATGAAATCGAGGGCGATGACCTCGGCGATCACCGTGATGTTCTTGCCGGGGAAGATCGGCACCACCACGCGCGGGATGGCCACGCCGAGGATGTGCGTGTATTGCCTCTCCAGCCCGAGCCTCTCGTAGGTCGGCGTTCTCGTCCCAGTCCTGCAGGTGCACCTCGACCTCGATCCGCTTCTGCATGCGGATCGCCTTGATGCCGAAAATCGCCTGCACGTCGATGACGCCGACACCGCGGATCTCTATGTTGTGCTGCAACACCTCGCGGAAGCGGCCCACGATGACGTCATTGCCCCGCTTGACGATCTCGACCACGTCGTCGGCGACCAGCCGGTGGTTGCGCTCCACCAGATCGAGCACGCACTCGCTCTTGCCGATGCCGCTGCGGCCGGTGAACAACAGCCCCACCCCGTAGACGTCGGCCAGCGAGCCGTCGCCGAGTCGGGCGTGCTCGAGAAGCACGGTGTGGAAATGATCGGTGCGGACCTCAAGGCCATCCAGAAGGCCGAGGACCGGGAACTCTTCAAAGACACGGTAACTGGAGTCGGGCTCGACGTTCCAAAAGGAGGCTTCGTCAGGACGATGGAGCAAGCCATGGACATCATCGGCAGCGTCGGTTTCCCTGCAATCATCCGCCCATCGTACACTCTCGGAGGAATGGGTGGCGGTGTTGCGTACAACATCGAAGAGTTCAGGGAAATCGCGCGGCACGGCCTCTCGGCAAGCCCCATCAGCGAAATCCTCATCGAGGAATCTGTACTTGGCTGGAAAGAGTATGAGCTCGAAGTTATGCGTGACAAGCGGGACAATGTTGTGATTGTCTGTTCCATCGAGAACGTCGACGCGATGGGGGTGCATACCGGAGACTCAATTACCGTCGCTCCCTCTCAGACTCTCACCGACCGCGAGTATCAGAGGATGAGGGATTGGGCAAAGAAAGTCATCCGCGCGGTCGGCGTGGAAACGGGCGGCTCGAATATACAGTTCGCTGTCAACCCAAGCGACGGCAGGATGGTTGTGATTGAAATGAACCCGCGCGTTTCACGGTCAAGCGCGCTCGCATCCAAAGCGACTGGCTTCCCTATCGCGAAAATTGCCGCCATGCTCGCGGTGGGATATACGCTCGATGAAATACCGAACGATATCACGAAGAAGACCCCCGCGTCGTTTGAACCTTCCATAGATTACGTCGTCGTGAAGATCCCGCGCTGGGATTTCGAGAAATTCAAAGGCGCTGACGATACACTCACCGTACAAATGAAGTCGGTGGGCGAGGCTATGTCGTTCGGGAGCACCTTCAAGGAAGCTCTGCAGAAGGCACTCAGATCCCTCGAGCAAGGTAGATTCGGACTTGGCGCCGACGGGAAAGACATCTATGATTTCTCGAAGCTGAGGGACCCGAAGTCTGCTGAGGCCAGAAAGGCAATTGCGAACAGGCTGAAGCAGCCCAAGCCGGACAACATATTCTATCTCCGCTACGCCCTGCAGGCAGGTATTTCGGTCGAAGAGATTCACGGACTGACAAAGATCGACCCGTGGTTTTTAGAGAACATAAAGGAAATAGTTGACTTCGAGACATCGCTCCGCGACAACTTCTTTGTGGAAGCATGAGAAAACGATTACCCCGAATAAATTTTGATTGAGCCCTGAAAGAATGAAGAAAAGACCCCTCGACGCCGAAACATTACTGAAAGCCAAGAAGCTTGGCTACTCGGACCGGCAAATTGCCGAGCTCATGGGGACGGCCGAAGCCAGTATCAGGGATTTGAGAAAGAAGCTCAAAGTTCTCCCGGTATTCAAGACTGTTGATACCTGCGCGGCGGAGTTCGAAGCCGAGACACCCTACCACTTCTCGACCTACCAGGAGGAAAACGAATCGGTCCGGAGCGGGAGAAAGAAAGTAATCATACTCGGCAGTGGACCTAATAGGATCGGCCAGGGAATCGAATTCGACTACTGCTGCGTGCATGGAGTCATGGCGGCACGTGAAGAGGGGTACGAAGCCATCATGATAAACTGCAACCCCGAGACGGTTTCTACCGATTACGATACGGCCGACAAGCTTTACTTCGAACCGCTGACATTTGAAGACGTTATGAACGTCATAGAAGCCGAGAAGCCTGATGGCGTCATAGTTAGTTTCGGAGGACAAACTCCCCTCAGGCTCGCGAAGCCCCTCGAGGAAGCGGGAGTGAAGCTCCTCGGGACAAGCTCCGAAGGAATAGACATCGCCGAGGATCGTAAACGCTTCGGTGAGCTCCTGCGCCGGCTGAAGATACCACACCCGGAGTTCGGCACCGCGTATTCTGTCGCGGAGGCAGTCGACGTCGCGTCACTGATTAGATATCCCGTGCTCGTCAGGCCGTCGTACGTGCTCGGCGGCCGCGCGATGGAGATTTGCTACAACGAGGATTCGTTGAGACAGTACATGCAGACGGCAGTGGACATTTCGCCGGATAAGCCGGTGCTGATCGACAGGTTTCTCGAGGATGCGTTCGAGTTCGACGTCGACGCCGTTGCCGATGGGGACGACGTGGTTATCGGCGCCATCATGGAGCATATAGAAGAGGCGGGGATACACTCCGGCGACAGCGCGGCGGTGATTCCGCCGTACATGATAACCAATAAATGCCTTCAGGAGATCAGGGACTACACGGTCGTGCTCGCGAAAGCCCTGAACGTCATCGGCCTGATGAATATCCAGTTCGCGATGAAGGACGACGTCGTTTACATCATCGAGGTAAATCCGCGCGCGAGCCGCACAGTGCCGTTCGTCAGCAAGAGCATCGGCCTCCCGCTCGCGAAGATCGCAGCGAAGATCATGCTCGGCAAAAAGTTGAAGGATATGGACGTAACGCCGGTCAATGGGAATTTCAAACACATAGCGATAAAGGAAGCGGTCTTCCCCTTCAACCGATTCACCCGCGTAAAAGTGTTCCTGGGCCCTGAAATGCGATCCACAGGCGAGGTCATGGGGATCGATACGAATTTCGGCGCAGCGTACGCGAAGTCGCAGGCGGCCGCGGGAAACCCGCTCCCCATCTCGGGCACAGTCCTCTTCAGCGTCAATGACAACGACAAGAACAAATCCACCGTCGATATTGCGCGCGACTTCATCGGCCTGGGCTTCAAGGTCATCGCGACCGAGGGGACTTCGAAATTCTTCGATGCCAACGGAATCTCAAACGAGAAAGTTTTTAAGGTCAGCGAAGGCAGGCCTAACATTGTAGATTTTATCAAGAACGGGAACATCCAATTTATAGTGAACACTCCTTTCGGCGAAGAGGCGAGGTACGACGAATTCGCCATCGGGTGGGCCGCAATCGAACACAAAGTATCGTTCGCCACCACCTTATCCGCCGCCTCAGCCGCAGTCAAGGCGATCAAATCGCTTCAGGCCGGCGAGCTGAGCGTGAAGCCGATTCAGAGTTTTCACAAGTCCGCCTGAGACAAGAATTCGAACGGGTTGAACGGCCGGCTCAACAGGTCGCCCCTGTTTCTTATGGTCGTCTCTCCTTATTTTCAGATTAGGATGAAGTTTCTTCGAACAGGTATTTTCTTATGTTCCATTCTCGCTTTCGCCGCGAAATCACCAGCTCAGCCGAAAATCATTACGGTAGAGTTCATCGGGACATCGGTGTTTAGCGAGGTTACCCTCTCATCAGACTTCCAACCTTTGGGATTCGGCGCATCGGATACTGCCCGCATAAAAGCCGGTCTTGCGCTGATCAGCGAACGGTACTATTCGGAGGGATACATACTCTTCAAGGTCGACTCGTTTCGGGTTATCACCGGTCTCAATTCTTCGGAGTCCCGGCTCAGGATATTCGTCACCGAAGGTCCGCGCGTATTGGTCGGGCGGATACTGATACACGCCAACCATTTCTTCAGCTACGCGGAACTCACACAGGAAATGGACACCAGACCCGGGAAACCATTCGACCAGTCCGCACTCGAACAGGACCTCGATTACATATTGAATCAGTACAATACCAAAGGCTTTCCCCTCGCGAAGATCTCTATCGACAGCGTTTACATCTACAGCGGTAAGGGCGGCACCGATTCTCTCTGCGTCTCCCTGAATATCAACGAGGGAAAACGAGTGCGGATCGATGCGGTACGCATCGAAGGAAATACCGAGACCAGAGATTACGTCATCCTTCGCGCGCTCAGGATTCCCCCGGATTCATATTATGACCAGGACGCGCTGAAGCTCGCTCAGCAACGAGTTCAGAAATTAGGTTTCTTTCAGAGCGTCAGCGAGCCGCAAATATTCGAGAGCGGCGATACCACCGGTGTCCTCCTGAAAGTAGTCGAGGGCAACACGAATACCTTCGATGGAGTCATAGGATACGTCCCGGCGCAACAGGGACAGTCCGGATATTTCACAGGCCTGATCGACATTTCCATGCTCAACCTTTTCGGTACAGGACGGAAATTCCGGGCAAAATGGAACCAGGAAACCAAGCTGACGCAGGAACTCGAAATAGGATACTCAGAGCCATACATATTCGGATATCCGATAAATGCCGAATTCGACTTTTCGCAGCGCCAGCAGGACACTACTTCGGTGACCAGGAACTTCAGCGTCAACGGCGTTTTCATGTTCAGCGATTATTTCAACGCCAATGTATCCCTGAGCAGTCTCTCCACCACTCCCCTGCTGAATGCCAACAACAATTACTTCGTGTATGAGAGCAGCGTGCTGAACCTCGGACTGGGTGTCTCATACGACACGCGGGATGATATTTACAGCCCTACGCGCGGCCTCCTTTACGACACGCAGCTGCAATTCGGGCAGAAGAAGATATACGGACCCGCCCAGCTCATCCAACCCGGCACAAGGCTTACAAACTACGTCCAGCACCTCGGCGTCGACCTGTCGATATTTCACGAGTTCCTGCCGAGACAGATCCTCGCTCTCGGAATCCACGGAGAACAGGTTACCGGCACCGAACTCGATCAGAGCGATATGTACCGGCTCGGCGGAACCAACACCATACGCGGTTATATCGAGAACCAGTTCCTTGCGACACGGGCGGCCTGGACAAATATCGAATACAGGTTCGCTACCGGACGGGAGTCATTCTTCTTCGGTTTTGTGGACGCAGGTTACATCTATAAGCAGGCCGATCCCGTCGCCAAAACACCGGAGAGTTCGACCTCGGTGTACGGTTACGGGGTTGGCGCACAGGTCGAGACCGGAATAGGAATATTGAAGGCAAGCTTCGCGCTCGGCAAGGGGGACTCCTTCGTCGAGGGCAAGATACATTTCGGCATCGTGAATCAATTCTAAAAGAATCGAAATGATCCAATGATCAACTACCTTAGACTGTCGCGGATCGGAAATGTCATCCTGGCCTTTTTAAGCGTGGAATGTTCCGGAATACTTTGCGGGTTGAACGTGGCACACAGCTGGGAGATATTCGCGGCGGCGATTGCAGCCTCTCTCATAACCGCCGGAGGAAATGCGGTTAACGACCTGTTCGATGTCGACATCGATAAGATCAACCGTCCGGCGCGTCCGTTGGCATCCGGAAAACTCTCGAAGAAACAGGTGAAGACTTTCTACGTCGTGGTGACGGCCGCGGGACTCGTTGTAAGTGCAGCCATTAATATATGGACTCTGCTCATCGCCATAACAGCGGCGGTTCTGGCGCTTCTTTACAGCTACAGACTAAAGCGGACGATATTCTGCGGGAACTTCGTGGTCGCGCTGGTAACCGGGCTTGCTTTCATCTTCGGAGGAGCCGCAGTCGCGGACTTGAGGGACGTCTACCCCGCTGCCGTCTTCGCGTTTCTCACAAACCTGATCCGCGAGATCATCAAGGACGCGGAAGACGTGAAAGGCGACGGGGAGATCGGCATCCGAACAATTGCCACCGAGTACAACACACGTGTTTCGGCCTGGATTTCCATTATCCTGACAATAGTTCTACTCTTCGCCGCGTGGGGAGCTTTTGCGCTTGGAATTCTACCGGTGCAATTCCTCGCGGTCTGCGCGTTGACAATTTTCCCCATAGGAGTCTACATAACGTACCTGCTGACCACGAGGAGCAGCTTCTCGGAAGCCAGCTTCGGGTATAAACTGATAATGATATTCGGGCTTGTAGCTCTTATAGTGGGAAAAGTCTGAAAAGCCTGTTATAATTCATATTAAGCATTCGTACAATAGAGACAAGGAGGAGAGTGATGAAGAAGTACCTTTTGCCCTTTCTTTTTGCATTCACTATATCTGCCGCCACGGCGCAGACGCTTCCGCCCGTGCATCACGCGCCGAACAAAGAGTTTCATATGTCAAACATCGTCCTCAAGTTCAAATTCGATATGAACACTAAGACGGTATTTGGTGAGGTCTCGGAGACTATCACGCCTTTCCGGCCGTCGCTCGATTCGATCCACCTGAACGCGGTCGATATGAGCATAAGCAGCGTCTCGATGCATGGCAGGCCGCTAAACTACAGGTACGACGGAAAGGTCCTGACAATTTTCTTCCCGAAGCCCTACAGCTTTAACGATCGGCTTACCTACAGCGTCACCTACACGACGCAGCCCTCGCGCGGGATATTCTTCATCGCTCCGGACAAAGGATACCCGAAGCGCAATCCCGAAGTATGGAGCATGAGCGAGCCGGAGGACGCGAGGTACTGGTTCCCCTGCCACGACTACCCGGACGACTTCACAGCCAGTGAAATGATTGCCACCGTGCCCGCAAGCTGGACGGTAATTTCCAACGGGGTACTGAAGAAGGTCACCCCTGCGGAGGGCGGAAAGGAAAAGACTTTCGACTGGGTCGAATCACGCCCACACGTTGTTTACCTCATATCCATCATCGCCGGCAAATTCGAAGAATTCAAGGATCATCTCGGAAGTCTTCCTATCGATTACTATTCCGATCCGGTATATGGCAGTATGATAAAGTCCAACTTCTCAAGGGAACCCGACATAGTGAAATTCTATTCCACCATCACCGGCCAGCCGTTCCCCTGGGAGAAACTCGCGCTTACCACCGTCACGGATTTCACGTGGGGGGGCGAGGAAAACGTATCCGCCATCACCCTGACCGACGGGACGCTTCATGACAGGGACGCGGAGCCCGAGGTATCGAGCGTCGGCCTGATAGCACATGAGACCGCCCACCAATGGTTTGGCGACCTGCTAACCACCAGATCATGGGCCAATTCATGGCTAAACGAGGGATTCGCGACCTATTTCGAAGCGCTCTATCGTGAGCACGCTTTCGGCAAAAACGAGTTCCGCTATGAGATGTATAACAACCACATGCAGGTAATCGCCGCAGATCACGCCGAACGACGCCCGACCGTCTACAACCGCTACCACGATCCGGTCGAAATATTCGGGACTTACATTTACCCTCGCGGGGCTTCCATGCTCCACATGCTCAGATTCTTCCTCGGCGACACGCTTTTCGACAGGGGAATTCAATACTACGTACATGAATTCAAGCACAAGAATGTCGATACTCACGATTTCGCGACTGCCATAAGCGAAGCAACGGGTTACAATGTGAACTGGTTTTTCAACGAATGGCTCTACAAAGCCGGTCATCCAGTCTTCGATGTAAACTACTCCTACGATCCCGGTTCCCAGAGTGTCCAGATGCGCGTCAATCAAGTGCAGAAAGTTGACAGCCTCACACCAGTCTACAAGACACCGGTAGACATTCAAATCGTCACAGCCACCTCAACAATTACGAAGCGTGTTTGGATCGATTCCCTCTCGAACACTTTCACTTTCAGCGTAACCGGGAAGCCGTTAATGGTTAATTTCGACGAGGGCCATTGGCTCCTCGACGAGATCAACTTCCAGAAATCAGCAGCCGAACTGATATACCAACTCCAGCACGACTACGACGTCGTCGGCAGGATCTGGGCTGCCAATCAGTTGGAGCGCGATCACGTGGACAGCGCTGAAGCCCCGTTGACCACCGCCTTGAAGGACGACGACTTCTGGGCTGTCCGCCGCGATTGCGCGAAGCTGCTCGGACACTTTAATGACGATGGCGCCAGAAGCGCGTTGATTTCTGCTACCGATGACAAAGACGGCAGGGTTCAAGAGGCGGCGATCAATTCACTCGGTGAGTTCAAAGAAGACAGCAAGGTCGAAACCCTATTGAGAGGAATCTTCTACGATCGGACGAACTACTTCGTGAGAGCCGCCGCTATAAACGCGATTACCAGAGTAGATTCTGAAAAGGCGCTTCACGTTATCTATACTGCTCTCGACAGGGACTCTTACCACGAAATACTCCGCGCAACCGCGCTGAGAGCCCTGACAAAAGCGAGGCCCTCGATGGCGCATGAGATCGCCGTTAACTACGCGAAGTACGGAGAACCTGAGAACCTGAGAACCGCAGGTGTCTCGGTCCTGGCAAGCCTGGATATGGACCATGACAATACGGTCAAGCTCCTCTCGAAATACGCCTCTGACCCATACATCTGGGTTCGCGCGGACGCCATCAGAGGGCTCGGAAAAATTGGCGACAAATCCGTCATACCGTTGCTCAAAGAAAGAATGAATACCGAATCAGACGGCAGGCTAGTCGATATGGCAAGAGCAGCGATCGCGTCGATAGAAAACAGGGAGCCATAATTATTGACCCGGTGGGGAGCGTTCCCGACGACGCTCCCCATTTCTTATTATACCTGTCACGAGTTCAACAGCCACCTATCCACCGGGCATTTTCCGCAGACAATCATGTAACGAAAGATGTACACTCTCGTACTCTGACAAAAAGGAATTTGACTTGAGAAGTACGATTCTACTAGTTGCCCTGACCGCCTTCGCGTTTTCCAACTCACAAGCCCGTCCGGCTGCCGACACCACGAACGAATTCAAATTTGTAGTGAAAGCCGTGAAGATCGACCGCGATATCGATCTCACCGGCAAGCTTACTGATCCACTTTGGAGACTCGCTCCGAGAGTGCATCTCAACTACGAGATACAGCCGGGCAATAACACGCCGGCTCCGCAGAAGACCACCGTGCTGGTATTGTATAACTCGAGATACCTCTACCTCGGTTTCAGCTGCCGCGATACGGCTCCATCCAAAATCCGGGCTCATATTACCGACCGCGACAACGCGTTTAACGATGATTTCGTCGGAGCGATTATTGACCCGTACCAGGATCACCAGCGTGCCTACGAAGTATTCGAGAATCCATTCGGTGTTCAGATGGATGGGATGAGGAACGGAAACAACGAGGACATGAGCTTCGATATGATCTGGTATTCGAAGGCATCGCTGAACGACAGTGGCTACACAGCGGAGATGGCCATCCCGTTCAGTAGCATGCGCTTCCCCACTAAAGAAGCTCAGAACTGGGGACTGGAATTTTTTCGCAATCTTCCCCGGACGAGCCGGGTACAAATCTCCTGGGTTCACCTGAACCTCAACGATCCTTGTCTCATGTGTCAAATGGGGACCCTGGAAGGGCTAAAAGGCCTGCAATCAACGGGATCCATCGAATTGCTGCCTTACGCCATGGGGATCGAGAGCGGAAGCATCAACGACAATAACGTCCCGAATTCGGGATTCTCCAGCGGCCCGGTCACAGGCAGAGTCGGCATGGGCGTCAAGTACACCCCCAATCCCAGCCTGTCGCTTGAGGGTGTCGCGAATCCCGATTTCAGCCAGGTCGAGTCGGACGCCGCGCAGATAAGCGTAAACAATACCTTCGCTTTGTTCTACGCGGAGAAGAGGCCTTTCTTTATGGATGGAAACGACATCTTCACTACATTGATACAAACCTACTATTCACGGACAATCAATAACCCTCTTGGCGCGGCAAAAGTGGTGGAGAAGTCTGGCCCCCTGTCCATCGCCTACCTCGGTGCGGAGGACAGGAACTCCCCCTTCATCGTTGCCGGTGAAGAAGGAAGCGTCGCCGATAACAACGGCGATAACACGTTCTCCACTCCTTACAGGTCGTTCTCGAACATGTTGAGGGCCAGATACAATTTCGGTTTACAGTCCTTCGTCGGAGGCATAGCAACGGCGAGAAACTTCACGAACGCGCACAACTATGTCGGCGGCGTCGATTGGAGCCTCTTCTTCGGCGGCAGCTATACATTCGATGGACAATTCCTCGTGTCGAACACAAGGGAGCTAAACGACACCAACCTAGTGTCCGACCCAAGCTACTTCGGCAACACAAGATTCACGAAAGCTTTCGACGGGCAGGAATATGACGGTACCGGATTCGAGACCGACTTCAGGAGGGACGCGAGAGAGTACAGCTTCAAGCTGACGTACAGCGATTTTTCCCCGACCTTTCAGGCGGAAGACGGCTATGTTTTCTCGAATGATCTGCGAACTCTCGTCATGGACCACTCGATGGAATTTTATCCGAATACAGGGCTGGTGGACAACTGGGGATTCGACGTGAACTCGGGTTTACAATTCGATTACCAGGGGAGCAGAAAGCAAAGGTGGATTATACCCAACATTTTCCTGAACCTCAAAGCCCAGACTCAATTATACGTCAACTATCTGCTCGTCAATGATGAACTCTTTCACTCCGTGGGTTTTGTGCGAGTCAATAGCTGGGAGTTCGGAGTATACGCAAATCCCGCAAGCATGATATCCATTAACCTGGATGCAACTGTCGGAAGATTCATTTACCGGGCTGACCAGCCCGCACTCGGCCGCGGTCACAACATAACCGCGGAGGTGACATTGAAACCTACCGACAGGTTTTCCCTTACCATCGACTATTCGAGGTCTCATCTTTCAAATGTCGTCGGCGGGTGAACTCTTGTTCGACGGTTATATCTCGAGGCTTGAGGGGATATATCAATTCAATAACAGAATATTCGTGCGCCTCATAGGACAATACGACCAATTCCAGAAGCAGATAGAAATCGATCCGCTCTTCAGCTACAAGCTGAATCCATTCACGATATTCTATGCCGGCTCAACACACAGCTTCGACAAGTATGGCGACCCTTACGGAATAGTCCAGACGGGGAGACAGTTCTTCATCAAGCTGCAATATCTCTGGACAGACTGACCTTCATGGGGACGAAAGATTTCAGGCTCAGCTTTTCTGCCCCTTTGACTGGATAGTTGTGTTCAAGTTGTTCAACACCCCAAGGAGATTATCTAACACGGCTGGGATTGACGCGTTGGCTTCTACTGCTACCGTCTTGGATGCGCTGTCAAAATTACACGCTATCCGGTGGTTGAAACCATCCATGATCCGTTGAGTTGCGGTATAGCTGCTGTTAAGAGAGAAAAAGTCGGCCGACTCAAATGCGCTCCTGAGGGAGTCGAACTCGCCGCCGGTCAACCTGTAAGTGTAGGTCGATGCTGGAGAACCGGGGCTGTGAACATAGCTGAGTTGAGCAAGCCCTGTCGAGTCAAACACCGTATGCTCGACAGACCCGGCATATCCGCCGGTTACCCAATACTCGTAAGTCGCCGAAACCGGTTTCGGCGGTTGTTCAGACCCACTATCAAGGATATTGCAGCCGGTTACGCTGAATACGAAGACAAAGAGAATGTTGAACTCTCTTTTCAATTTACACGACATAACTACCTCCCACGTTCGGCAGACATTACACCCTCCGAACTAAAAAGTCAATACCCGTGCTAATCTCCGGTTTTTCCCGCTATGCCCCGGCTTTCTTGCGCAGAAGTCTGCAAGGAGTTGGTCTAAACTCCAGCTACTGCGTTTGTCTCAATGGCACTATCCACCACGCAATCAGGTAGGTGATGACAACCGGTATCACCCCCGTTATGAAGCAGGTAAACACGACGCCGAGCCTTACTAGCGTGGGATCGGCGTCCAGCATTTCTGCCAACCCTCCGCACAGCCCGGCTATCTTTTTATCCTTCGCTGATCTGTAATACTTCGTCATTGTGGTTCCTCCTGATTCATATGTGAATCCGTTCTAGAGAATCCAACGGAGATCGGACCGGATTGTTTCAGAAATCGTAACCGCTATTGACCGTTTACTCTGTTCGGAGCAAGAGAGAAGTAGTGTCGCGAAGATTACGTGACATTCTGGTCGACAGTGCGAGGATGTGGAATAAGAAAAAGCCACAATGGCTCCCGGGATGCGGAAAAGCCATTGTGGCTACGATATTCTCAGGGTACGACGGTTCTTATTGCATGTTGCTTATTTGTTTACCGTCGTAATACCTGTCGGTGTGGGACAGTGAATACACGTAGTTGGCCAGGTCCCATCTTTGTTTGTCGGTCAGAATTTGGGAATACGACGGCATCGGCGTTCCGTTCAGACCTGTGCTGAAAATCAGATAGACCTTCTCCGGTGTCCGGCCGACCTTTATATCCCAGGAGTGCGTCAGGTTCGTCGGCTGGATATGGTTGCCCTGGTCGTCGGTAACAGTTGGGGCTGACGGGCCGTTACCCTCACCGGTGATGCCGTGGCAGCTCCAGCAATGCATTTCGAGGTAGACCTCTCTCCCCCGCTCTATGCTGTCGTATGTGTAAGGAATCGGGGTGGAAACCTTTACCGTGTCGAGGGGGTACTGTGTGGAGTCGCTGAAGGCCGGCGAAAGCGTCTTGATGTATTCGACCACCGAGTACTGGTCGGCGATACTCATCTGGGCGAAAGAAGGCATCGCGGTATGATAAATCCCGGAGTTTACTATCCTTAACAGGTCGTAGTCGGTTGGAAGTTCTCCCGAGGCCGTGCTTCTGAACTTGAACACTCCGAGATTGAAGTCTCGTGGCTTCGTTGTGAGCGAGACGGAGACCGGCCCGCTCCCGTCGCCGTTGTCACCATGACATGGGGCGCATGCCTCGTGATAGACCGCCTTTCCCCGCGCGACACTTACTTCGTCCGAATTACTATAGCTTGTCGCGCACGAATAAAGTCCCACGGAGAGGGAGATGATCGCCGCTATTAGCGCTGCTTTCTGAATTTTTGTGTCCATTTTCATCTCCTTCCCTCAGAATCCCACCATCACGCCGAGCGTGGAGAGGGTTGTTTTTGTGTCAGTTAAGGCTGCCGGGGCGTTGTCGTCCAGGAAACTCAACTCCGCGTATGCCCCAACGTTTGGTGCAAAATGATAGCGAACCCCGCCGGTGTACTGATTCTGCTTCTCCGAGGTTTCTGTCACCTTTGTGAAGTCGTATCTTCCGTAAATAAACAGTTTCTCAGGTACGATGAGAACATTCAGACCGACGAAACCTCCGTTCATGGTCTGTTTGATTCCGCCGATGTTATCGTCGGTCGCGTTCATGTACTGGAACGACAGGTCGAAGCGTTTTGTCCAGGGATCGTTTGCCTCAATGGCGAATCCCAACCGGGAAAGATTATCCGAGGCGTTGTTTGCTATCAATTGCTTGCCGCCATAGTAATACACCCCCAGACGAAACGGGGCGTTATCGAGATATTCGGTTTGTTCGAGCATCAGGAATGTAGCTTCATTGCTCTTCAGAGAAACTCCTCCGTCGGTCCCGTCGCTGACCGCCGCCTCATAGCGCAGGCCGTCGAGCATCTGGGGAAAGAACCCGTATACAGAGGCCGCCCACTGGGGCTCGGCGATCAGGAGTGAGCCTTGCGCGGGGTCATAGTCGTAGATCAGATAATCCGCCGACTCAACAATGGATGTATTGTCCGGGAAGGTATTCCAGAGGCGATAGCGGCCGAAACGGAAGTTCAGATTGCTTTCACCATCGGGGCCGGCAAGGTTATTGAACATTATGCTCATCGTTTCTATGGAAGGAGAATACTGGCCAGGCCCGTTGATCCCGATTGGAGCGGCGAGAAAATAGCTCAGGTGCTTCGCTATGGTTCCGGCGGTAAAGAGATCGAGTCCGCTCGGTTCGAAGCTCAATTCGTCACTTGTTGATTGCGTGTTCCCTGTCGTCGTTACGGTATGCGCCGATACAAATGACGGATAGAAGACAAAGGAGAGTGACAGAGGTTCCTGGGCCCATATCGGTTCGGATTCATCCGTGCCTGGGAGTTGGTATCCGTTTATCTGGAAGCGCCTCCCGAAATCGTTGAGCACCGGCGGCACTGTGTGACATCTGAAACAACTAACATGATACTTTCTTGCGAAAAGCGGGATCGCCATCGACTGATTCGTCAGGATTCCCACAAACAGGATTACAAGCCCCGCGATAAACGCCGGGCGCAACGGAGCAACCTTCATATTACCTCCGATAGATTTGTGCTAAACTAGATCTCTGAATTATGATGGTGCTTGGACGGCCGTAGCTATTGGTTCACTTGAGTGTGAAATCAGCCGCCGTCGTCTTTCCCGCCGTCACGGTGATTTCCTGGGTTTCCTCTATCGGTTTCGAAAACTCCGGCTTTCCTCCGACGTCTTTCGTGTCCCAGCCCTCGTGCCACAACACGAGCTTATACTTGCCGGCAGGTACATCCGTCAGCGTAAATTCGCCGTCCTTGTCCGTGGCCGCCGCATATCCGTCCCCAGCGACATATACGTATGCGTTCATCCACGGGTGAACATCGCATCTCATGAGGTACATGCCGGGCTTTCTGACCTTTTGCACAGCCTTCATCCCCTTGACGGGCTCGGCTATGTTGAACGCTGTCTCGTTGTTGGACGCGAAATATCCGTGCACATTATGAAACAGCGGATCCATGTTGGCGACAGTAAATTCCTCCCCGTGTTCCACAACCAGCACATGCGGTTGATATGAACAGTCTTTCTGATCGACGACGTATTTGGAAGGAGATACATGTTCCGGCTTGCCTTTGAGTCCCTCGACGTACACGACCGCATACTCGACGCCGCCGTCTTTTCCGACTACCAGCCTGTCGAGAGACGCCTCATTGCCGCAGACGTCATTGTTGTAAGTCACTTTGTATGGTTTCATGACAGGCGTGGTGCCGTCAAACTTCACTGTACCTGTCACCGTTCCCGATTGTCCATAAACCAACCCCGCGCTTAATACCAGCGCCAACATCACTGCAATTGTTCTGACTGTCTTCATTATCGATGTGCTCCTTTTGGTCTTTTCGATTTCCTGTAGTTCGCTGGCGGGCAGACGTGAGACGGGGTCCGACTCCGGACGTATCCGGCAAGTACGACCCGGACATTCATTCCATGACCTTGCATTACTTCTCACCGGCCACGTCAGCAACACTTTGTATTAAGTCATAATGAAAAAGGCCTTCTATTAGTTCCTGCTTTGGAGGGGTAGCGCAAAAAAAGGGGGTGGATCGCACGCCAGGAACTCGCGAGCCCAAAGGAAGCAGGTATGGAATGCCGTCGTCGCCTGATGTAAAACTCAAGGGGAGACTCTAACCGGTGACCTTAGCCGCGAATTATCGAAGCAAAGTGATCTAGCCCGGCTACGCCGCGTGTGACCGGCTCGTCAGTCGCTTTCTCTCAGGGAGCGGTACTTTTTCAGCTTTCCTTCCACTACGGCCGCCAGCATATCCGGGTCCACCGGTTTGGTAAGGTAGTCGTCAACACCAAGTTGAATTCCGGTCCGTACGAAGAAACTTTCATGCATTCCGCTCATGAGTATGAAGGGTACCTTTTTTAGGTGGGGGACCTTCTGGACCCTCTCAAAAAACGAGAACCCATCGCCCTCCGTGCCTGAAAACATGACATCGGAGATTATCATATCGACGTTGGTCGTATCGAGAAGCTTCAGGGCGTCCGTAGGGCTCTGTTTTGTGAGTACACTGTAGCCGTACCCTTCGAGGACGACCTTTACTGTATCAAGGAAACTCTGTTCATCGTCCACGACGAGGATCACTGCCTTCATGACGGCGCGCTGAAAAGCCGCCAGGATGTGGGGTTCCAGCTTGATCGATTCCTCAGGGGTTATCTGATATTTCCTCTTGAGGTCATTGAGTATCCGCTCGTCGTTTGCCTTTATGCGGCCTTTCTTAATTTCCTTTTCGACTTCAGTCACATAGACCTGCAGCCTTATCTCCCCCTCGCACTCGATATGATCTTCAAAGGAGAGCTCAAGCACATCTCGGAGCTGCATCAGCTCACGTGCAATTTCGGGTGTCAACGGTGGCACCGCCCACGCTTCCCTCAGGCGGGTCATGTATATTCGCAGCTTCTCTTCCCTGGTGTCGGGAAGCCTCACACCCAGCAGCTTCAGTTTCTCTTCATAGCTCGCCTCAACCGAGACTCGAGCGTCCGCAATCCTTCTCTCGATCTCCTTCTCCATTTCCGATCTCATGGAGGTCCTGGCTTCGTTCAGCTTGCGCTGTTCCTCTTCAACGACCTTCTTCCGATCGCCTTCGAGTCTCGATTGCCGGTTCTTTATATCACTCTCGATCTGTTTTTCCAGCCTCTCGCGCTCGGCCGCGAGTTCATTTGCCAGCATCTGCTGATATTCCGCCTCCAGCTGCCGGCGCATCTCGGCGTGTTTACGCCCAAATTCGACCTGTTCGTTGCGCTTTAGCTCTTCCAGCCTCTTCTGAAGTTCCGACTGATTCTCGGCTTCAAGTTTCTTGTAGCGCTCTTCATAGATCTTCTCAACATCGAACTGTTGCGACCCAATCTGCTCCTCGATCCTCTTTCTTTCACCTTCGAGCTTCTCTTCAAACTCCTTTTGGAGCCTCTGTCGGGTCGTTTCGACGACTTTCTCGTGTTCTTTCTCCTGCTCTTCCCGGGAGTACGTTTTCACCTTTGCAAGCTCGGCTGCCAACTGTTTCTCGAAGTCGGCTTCCATCTGCTTCCTGCTGTCCTCTATAGCCTTTCGCTCTTTGTCGAGTAATCCGCGCTTTTCCCTGACAGCAGCTTCCTTGAGCTCCAACATTGACTTTTCATAGAGGGCGCTCATTTCCGAGCGGGTCTCTTCTTCAGCCTTCTTTCTTTCGGCAGCCAACTGTTGCCGATATGTGGCCTCCATCTTGCCGATTTCGACTTCAAACTTCTGCTTCGACTGTTTCTCGAGTTCCTGCTTGAATTTCTCTTTTTCTTTTTCCAGGTTGGAAATGAGGGACGCTCTCTCGGCTTCCTGCCATTCGCGTTCCTTTTTCAGAGCTTCAGCGATTCTCTGTTCCGCTTTTCGGATCTCATCCGTAAACCTCTTGTCGTACTCAGCCTTGAGCCGCTCCTCTACTTCGCCTCTTATGGCAGCTTCATTGATCTGAGGTTGGGGTGCTTCCACGACTTCCGGCTTTTCCTCCTGGGGCTGTTCCTCGGCGGGCTTTGCAGCGGGCTGGGTCTCGGACTGAGCTTGGGGCTGCTGTGCCGCCTTCGCCGCGGCAGCTTCCATTGCCTGCCTCCGCTCTTCAAGAGCTAAAGCATACACGTTATTCGGCTCGGTTGCCCTGACAGCATCGAGCTCGTCCTCTGCTTCCGCAAATTTCGATTCTCTGATATACTTGTCGGCAAGTCGCAAATGCGCGGCAATTTCCTGCCGCGAGTTGACCTGTGGCTGGGGTGTACTGGCTCGAGGACCTTGATTTTTCTTAAAAAGCATTATAGCTCCGCAGAATCCTGAAGTAAGTTATGAAAGCCTGCATTGATTAGCAATAAACATGCATGCGCCAAGAAATAATATTTCCATACGGAACGAACCCTGAAACCGCGCGATTGGGAAACGCCTGGCTATTTCTCAACCTTTGTCTGCCGCGTGATGCTTGATCACCTTTGCGTCCACCAGGAACACGACATCTTCCGCAATGTTCGTGGCGTGATCGGCAATTCGCTCTATGTGCTTCAGCGCGACGATCAAATGGGCTCCCGGCTCGATAATTTCCGGGTTTTGTTTCATCTCATTTATGACCAATCGAAATTTCTGTCGGTTCATCTCGTCGACGATGTCGTCTTCCCTGCAAATCCGGCGCGCGAGCTCGGCGTCGCCATGAATAAACGCGTCGAGGCTGTCATGAACCATCCGCCGCGCGACATCGCCCATTTCCAGTATCGCGGTTTTCCGGACAAGCTCGTGATAATTCTTCAGCGGCTCCACCCGCTGAGCGATGTTCACGGCAACGTCCCCGATCCTTTCGAGTTCGTGATTCATCTTTATGGCTGAGAGAACGAGCCGCAAATCGGCTGCCACCGGCTGTTCAAGCGCCATTATCTCGTCGACTTGCTGATCGAGCAGATTGTCGAAATTGTTGACTTTCTTTTCCGTCTCGAAAACTCTCTTCGTTGCCTCGATGTCCCCGTCATGAAGAGCCTGAAATGCCAATTCAAGTTGTTCATCGACGAGGCTGCCCATCTTTATGAGGTTTGCTCTCAAACTCTCCAGCAAATCCTCGAAATGTCTGTGCATTAATTTGTCTCCTTTGAGATATAAGAACTTAATTCCCGAGTGCCAAATTTACATCCTATTTTTTCAATAGGAAGCTGAATTCCGAGCCTTTCCCAAGCTCGCTCTTCACCTCTACCTTACTGTTGTGCGCTTCGATAATGTGTTTAACAATTGCCAACCCTAGTCCGGTTCCGCCGACGCTCCGGCTTCTGTCTTTATCCACCCTGTAAAACCTCTCAAAAATCCTTCCGAGGTGTTCTTTTCCTATTCCTGTCCCGTTATCCCTCACGTAGACTCTGACAAAGTTCTGAATTTCGGAGAAACCGACTTCTATTCTCCCCCCTTCCTGAGTATACTTTATCGAGTTGTCGATGAGGTTGGATAGTACCTGTCTGAGCCTCTCCCTGTCACCAAGCACCAGCATTTCAGGAACATCCGCTCCGACGAGGATCTGCAGGGATTTCTTATCCGCCTTCGGCCGCATCTCCTCCGTCACGTTCTTGAGAAATTCTGATATGTTGAAGTAGCGGAAACTCATCCTCATTTCGCCGCTTTCAATCCGCGAGATCTCTATCAGGTCGTTCAGAAGCGTATTCAGACGCTCCGAGTGTTCATAGGCTTTCTGCAGAAACTCTTTGTTGACCCCGGGATCGTCCATAGCTCCGTCTATGAGTGTCTCGATGAAGCCCTGGATGCTGAAAATCGGCGTGCGCAGCTCGTGGGAGACATTCGCGAGGAACTCACTCCGGACTCTCTCAAGTTTCTCCAACTTAGCTATGTCGTCCTTCAGGTTCCCGACGATCTGGTTCGTCAGCTTGCTGATCTGCCTAAGTTCTACGGCACCGGTTTCAGGAAGCTGCACAGAAAGATCGCCCGCACTGATGCGTTGCAAGGCGTCAACAATCATATTCAGAATCTTCGATTGTCGCGACCTGAAGGCGACGATAACTTCCTCAAACACAAAGAAGAGCACGGCACCTACGCTTGCCGATGTCAGGAGGTGATTCGCGATAAGCGCCGATTGCAGCCGAAGGACGCTTTCGATGAATGCAAGCAACATGTAGATGACTAGTCCGATCAGCAGCGCGAGCGCGATCCGTGTCTTATATGAATTGAAGAATCTGTTCATTCAACTTTGAATTTGTAGCCTACGCCTTTGATAGTCTCGATCATCTCGGAGTGCTTGCCGAGCTTCTCCCGGATCTTCCGGATATGAACGTCCACTGTCCTATCGCCCACATATACATCTGCCCCCCAAACACGGCTCAGCAACGTCTCACGCGATATCACCTTTCCCTCGTGAGAGGCGAGATAAAACAGAATTTCAAACTCCTTGCGCGGGAAAAAGACCTGCTCGCCGCCCACTTTCACCATGTAGCTGTCCCTGTCGATGACCAGAATCCCGAAGTCTATGCTTTTACCCTCTTCGGATTTTACACCCTCATACCTTCTCAGCACCGCGCGAATCCTCGAGACAAGCTTCCTCGGGCTTATCGGCTTGACGATATAGTCGTCCGCCCCGAGCTCAAGTCCGAGTACTTCGTCAAACTCCGCACTCTTGGCGGTGAGGAAAATTACCGGAATGCTTGCAGTCCTCTCGGCCTGGTTGAGCGACTTGATCACCTCATAACCGTCCTTGCCGGGGAGCATTATGTCGAGAAGAATCAGGTCCGGCTTAACCTCGCCGGCTTTCTTCAACGCCTCGTTGCCGTCACGCGCGGATTCTACCCTGAACCCCTCGCGCTCGAGGTTGTAACGGATGAGCTGAACGATGTCATTCTCGTCGTCCACGACCAATACGGTTTTCATAACACACTCCTATAGTTCAGGGGACAAGAGGATGGGGGCTTTGTCCCGGCAAGCTCTCTACCTGCATCGCCGGTTCTTGTTCAGTATCGATTGAGGCGACGGGCGGATTCGAACCGCCGCATAAAGGTTTTGCAGACCTCTCCCTTACCACTTGGGTACGTCGCCACTTTACATCTAATAGCTCATAGTTGATATCGGGAGCTCATTACCTAATACCCTAACTCCATGAGCTACGTCCGATCAGCTATGAGCCATTCTTTGAGCGGGAAACGGGACTCTCCGCCAGAGGCGGATGCGCCTGGGGCGCAGAACCCGCGACATCAACTCATATCTTACCGCTTGAACAATCTTGAGCGGGAAACGGGACTCGAACCCGCGACATCAACCTTGGCAAGGTTGCGCTCTACCAACTGAGCTATTCCCGCATTGCGACAAAAATATAGCCGCAAGGCGAAAGAAAGTCAAGAACTTGACGACTCCCCCTTGCGGTGAATTCTGATACATACCAATCTTCATTCTGTTGTTGAGATACTTCCCGTCTGATGGCTTCAGTCCTCCTCATTCTGAGAGGCGTAAGGTGCCTAAATGCCGGCTTGGCTGCGGTCAATGAAGGCGGAGAACCCACGACCTTGGCGCCGAAGGCGCCACGCTCTAACCGGATCGCCAAGATTCAAAAGTAGGTAAATATACGGAATGGAAAAGTGTCGGGGCGGTGTCCGCCAAAGGCGGAGAACCCACGACCTTGGCGCCGAAGGCGCCACGCTCTAACCGGATCGCCAAGATTCAAAAGTAGGTAAATATACGGAATGGAAAAGTGTCGGGGCGGTGTCCGCCAAAGGCGGAGAACCCACGACCTTGGCGCCGAAGGCGCCACGCTCTAACCGGATCGCCAAGATTCAAAAGTAGGTAAATATACGGAATGGAAAAGTGTCGGGGCGGTGTCCGCCAAAGGCGGAGAACCCACGACCTTGGCGCCGAAGGCGCCACGCTCTAACCGGATCGCCAAGATTCAAAAGTAGGTAAATATACGGAATGGAAAAGTGTCGGGGCGGTGTCCGCCAAAGGCGGAGAACCCACGACCTTGGCGCCGAAGGCGCCACGCTCTAACCGGATCGCCAAGATTCAAAAGTAGGTAAATATACGGAATGGAAAAGTGTCGGGGCGGTGTCCGCCAAAGGCGGAGAACCCACGACCTTGGCGCCGAAGGCGCCACGCTCTAACCGGATCGCCAAGATTCAAAAGTAGGTAAATATACGGAATGGAAAAGTGTCGGGGCGGTGGGATTCGAACCCACGACCTTGGCGCCGAAGGCGCCACGCTCTAACCGGATCGCCAAGATTCAAAAGTAGGTAAATATACGGAATGGAAAAGTGTCGGGGCGGTGTCCGCCAAAGGCGGAGAACCCACGACCTTGGCGCCGAAGGCGCCACGCTCTAACCGGATCGCCAAGATTCAAAAGTAGGTAAATATACGGAATGGAAAAGTGTCGGGGCGGTGGGAATTCGAACCCACGACCTTGGCGCCGAAGGCGCCACGCTCTAACCGGATCGCCAAGATTCAAAAGTAGGTAAATATACGGAATGGAAAAGTGTCGGGGCGGTGTCCGCCAAAGGCGGAGAACCCACGACCTTGGCGCCGAAGGCGCCACGCTCTAACCGGATCGCCAAGATTCAAAAGTAGGTAAATATACGGAATGGAAAAGTGTCGGGGCGGTGGGATTCGAACCCACGACCTTGGCGCCGAAGGCGCCACGCTCTAACCGGATCGCCAAGATTCAAAAGTAGGTAAATATACGGAATGGAAAAGTGTCGGGGCGGTGGGATTCGAACCCACGACCTCTTGGTCCCAAACCAAGCGCTCTAACCGGGCTGAGCCACGCCCCGTGGGTCGATCTAATATAGTCTACCGGCGCCTGAATCAAAAGCAGTTTCCTCGCGGCGTTTCCCAAATTGCAATTCACGCGCCGGGATAATAACTTCATAGAAAATATTTTTCCGCACGGCGGGACATCTTTTTCGATAGACAATGCTACGTGACTTTTTTAATAAATTCGAGGCTTTCACCCGCAAACACCAGCTCATCTCCGATGATGACAAGATTATCGTCGGTGTTTCGGGCGGAATAGATTCCATCGTTCTGCTTGATTTACTGATGGACCTCAAGAGCCGCCGCCACCTGGAAATAGCCGTGGCGCACATCAACCACAGGCTCAGGGACGAGGAATCGAACGAGGATGAGAGTTTCGTCAAGAAACTGGCCGAGGATTACGGGATAGAATGCTTCGTCCACGGCGTCGACACCCGGGCATTCATGGTGGAACACAAGGCTTCGCTGCAGGTTGGTGCCCGTGATATCCGCTACAAATTCTTCGAAACCGTGAAGATTCTAAAGAATTTCACGAAGGTCGCGACCGCGCATAACGCAAATGACAATGCCGAAACCGTACTGTTCAACTTGTTGCGCGGCTCGGGCGCCAACGGGCTCGGCGGAATTCCTGTGAAGCGTGGCGACATCATACGGCCGCTTCTGTTCGCTGAACGCAGTGAGATCGAGCATTATGCAAAGCTCAAGAGCCTGAAGTTCAGGGAGGATTCCTCCAACGTCAAGGACTACTACACCCGGAATTTCATCCGTCACTCAATCATTCCGCAGATAAGGGAAAAAATCAATCCGGCAGTCGTAAACACACTCAACCGTGCCGGGGAGATATTCCAGGAACTCGGTCTCTTCATTAACAACGAAGTCCGGATCCTATATCAGAACATAGCGAAGAATTTCGACGGCGGAAAACTTGTCCTCGACATCTTCAAACTGAAGAACTCTCTTCTCTTCATTCAGGAAAACATCATCATATTGGCACTAAAAGAATTCGTGCACGGTGAAGTCGATTACGTCAAAGTCCATTCGATAATGGACCTGATCAATTCTGAAACCGGCAGCTCGATTGAAATCGGCAGCGATGTCGTCGTGTACAGGGACCGGTACAATCTTGTCTTTATAAGAAACCCGAAAGAGCCGGCAGAATTCGTTGCCGAGATCATTCCGGGCAAAAAGTATGAATTTGAAGAGTTCTTTTTCAACAGCGACATCGTCGAACGGAGTGATGTGCACTTTTCCCTCTCCCCCGTTGTTGAGTTTGTTGATGCGGAACTTGCAGGCGGAGCACTCACTTTGCGCAACTGGCAGCCTGGAGACTGGTTTATGCCGCTGGGAATGAAAGGACGCAAGAAGATCAGCGACTTTCTGGTCGATTCCAAGATCCCGGTCTATCAGAAAAATAACGTGCTCGTCTTGAGCAACAAGGACGGTATCATATGGGTCTGCGGCCTGAGAGTAGACGATAGATTCAAGCTCAAAGAAGACACAAGGAGAATATTGAAAGTTGAATTCGGCTATAAGTGAAACCGCACAGTCTGTAGTTGTTAACAACGAGAAATTCCGCGTATTCATACCTGAAGCGGAAATCCAGAAACGAGTTCAGGAACTCGCCTCCGAAATCAACCGGGATTACGACGGGAAGACGCCGATATTTATTGGCGTATTGAACGGATCGTTCATTTTCTTCTCCGACCTTATTCGCCAAATCAATATCGATTGTGAGATAGATTTCTTTAAGCTGTCGAGTTACGGCGACGCGAAAATTTCCTCCGGAAACGTGAAACTTTTGAAGGACTTGAATTGTCAAGTAACTGACAGGGATATCGTCATTGTAGAAGACATAATAGACTCCGGGCTATCAATGGATTTCATAAAAAGGCTGATTGCCAAACAGAATCCGCGCTCTTTCGCGGTCGTAACCCTCCTTTACAAGAGTGATTGCGTTAAAATCGATTTTAAGGTAGATTATATAGGTTTCCAAATTCCCAACCATTTCGTAATTGGCTACGGATTGGATTACGCCCAAAAGGCAAGGAACCTGAGATCGATATATATCTTAGATAAATAGTCAACAGGTCATTGACCTGTCATAGACAGGAGTTTTTCTTTAATGCCTAATCCACAGAACGATAGAAATAAAAACACCCCCCCGAAGAGGAAAGGGATGCCTCCGAACCTGAAGAGGAAGCCGAACCAACCCCCTGAGGACGATTTCAACTGGCGGACCGGTAGAATTATAATAGGGTGGGCTACAATAATTTTGGCCGTCTTCCTGGTAATGACGCTCTTTCGCGGCAACAACAACCAGGAGACTGAAATAACCTACACGCAATACCAAACGCTTCTCGACTCCGGTTTCGTGAAAGAAGCCGTTATCAAGAAATCCGATGTTAACAATTACGACTTTCACGGTACTTTGAAGGAACCGACAGAGATTACTACCGATACCGGCAAGAGGATGAAGATCACGAAGTTTGTCGTCTTCCTCCCCCAGGCCGCGGATCCGAACGTGATCGCCCAGTGGCAGAAAGAGGGAGTCAAATTCAATTTTGTCAAGGAAAGCGACCAGTGGGTCAACGGCCTGATAAATTTCCTCCCGTGGGTGCTCATCCTCGGCATTTGGCTGGTGTTCATGCGCAGGATGCAGGGGAATAACACGAAGGGCATCTTCAGCTTTGGGAAGAGTCGCGCGAAGCTGATGACGGAGAGTCAGGTCAAGGTAACGTTCCATGACGTCGCCGGGGCTGACGAAGCCAAGGAAGAGCTGGGTGAAATCATAGAGTTTTTGAAAGAACCTGCGAAATTCCAGAGACTCGGCGGAAAGATTCCGCGGGGCGTGCTTCTTCTCGGCCCTCCCGGAACGGGTAAGACACTTCTGGCTAGAGCCGTTGCCGGAGAAGCCAGCGTTCCGTTCTTCTCGATCAGCGGCGCAGATTTTGTTGAGATGTTTGTCGGCGTCGGCGCAAGCCGTGTCCGCGACCTGTTTGATACCGCCAAGAAGAACGCGCCATGCATAGTGTTCATCGACGAGATAGACGCCGTCGGAAGACACCGCGGCGCCGGGTTAGGCGGCGGCCACGACGAGCGCGAACAGACGCTGAACCAGCTCCTAGTGGAGATGGACGGTTTCGAACAGAACAGCGGAATGATAATCATCGCTGCGACCAACCGCCCCGACGTCCTCGACCCTGCCCTTCTCCGCCCGGGCAGATTCGACAGGCAGGTTGTGGTCGACAGGCCGGACGTGAAAGGACGTGAAGGTATACTCAAAGTTCACACGCGGCACATACCGTTGTCAGCCGACGTCGACCTCAGCATTATCGCGAAAGAGACTCCCGGATTCGCCGGTGCGGAACTCGCGAACCTCGTTAACGAGGCCGCGTTGCTGGCCGCCAGAAGAAACAACGCGAGCGTCAGTATGCCCGACATGGAAGAAGCCAAGGACAAGGTCATGATGGGGCCGGAACGAAAGAGCACGATCATTTCCGACGAGGAAAAGAAAGTCACGGCTTACCATGAATCCGGTCATGTCCTCGTCGCGAAGATGGTTCCGGAAGCCGACCCCGTCCACAAGGTGACGATCATACCGCGTGGGCGCGCATTGGGAGTCACCACCTATCTTCCAATCGACGAGAAGCACACTTATTCCCGCGAGTCCAATTTGCCACTTTTGGATAACCAAATCTTCTTGTCCAGGTGCTGTTTTAATTTTTACTATCGGAGACACTCTACCTTGCAGCTTTGTCCATGATTGACTATCAGATAACATTTTTGTATGAGATAATCGGTATGGTTGTGGTGTCTGCAAATAACCCTTTCTTACCATCTTTTTCACTGAATGAACTAAATACATCGCTTATTCGTAACTTACGAATACTACTTGTGAAACTAAAAATGTTGTCAAATTGAATATCGGGCAGCCACAACAATAATATCATAGTAACCCATCCCTATTAGGGCATACCCTTTTGATGGTCCATAAGTTGCTAAAAACTTAGCAACTTCTTTCAAGCCATTTAAACCTTCTTTTTTAAAGACAGGGTCTTGTAGCTTTAGAAGCATAACGACTGGCGTTACAGATGATTCTAATTTTTTCCAGAATTCATTTTCTTCTTTATTCCAACAAAAACACGGAAATGCATTAATATTAAGAATATTCCCATCACTATTCCCACGAATGGCTTCATTTAAATCGTTAAACCTCGAGATTTGTAAGACATCATACCTTCCAAATACTTTATAATACATTGACGAAGGAATCTCTGCTTCCAGGGTTCTGACTAGCTCATCTTCAAGCCCGACAAGTGTCCTCATAAATTTTATAAGGAATGCATTCTTCATCGATTTTGTATCCTTATGCTGTAGGCATGTTAATTATCGAATTAGGCAAGCGTCAATATCGGAAACGTAGGAAGCTTTGATGGACAAAAAAACGCCATGTGCTACCCACATGGCATTTTTATAATAAAAATATCAATTAAGCAACTACTTTGAATATACTTTCCTTAATCTTGTGAGATTTTTTGTCTTTTGCGGGTCCTCGGATTTCAGAATTTTTGTAAGGATGTCCGTAGAAGACTTGTTCGAGGGCCTCCCGTCAAAATGTCTGCTTTTCGGCCCAATAACGCGTGGAGAAGTTCTCCTGTCCGTCATTTCTGCCTTAAACCAGCTAAATTTCATCGATTTTCTCCTCATTGAGTTTCGCAGGGAAAGTATAAAAACTACCTCTGGTAACACCAAATGTCAAGAGAATTAGATTTTAAACCTTTTTCCAACTTACTATTTGATAAGTACTCTGACGGGTTAAATAAACTTTAGGGTCCTTAAAGAGACTTGTCAAGCTTTTTTTAAGTATTTTTCCAGATAAATATAAATTTTGTTGAAGCAACTCAGGCCCTTAATTAACTATTCGGCATAAATAGAATGATGCTTAAAACTTTTTTTAAAATCTTTATGCTAATCTGGAGATCTTTTCTCGCATGAGCAGCAAGCCATATGTATTGTTGCAATCATGCCTCAAATTTGCCGCACAGAAGAAGAAAAGGGGGTCATATTTACTGTTGACAAACTTCCAAATTTAGCAAAAAAGCCGCACCATCAGCACTAAGATGACCGAAGCGGCCTTTATTCATCCCCATGACTCCAGTGGCAAAGCATACTGC
>CAWEBD010000100.1:0-5619 GCA_963806435.1 uncultured Bacteroidota bacterium | reverse complement strand
TGTTTATGTATACACTTCAAACTTGGTACCGTATTGCTGTTTTTACTGCCAAAATTAATCTTCACGCTCTTGGTTATGATGTTTATCTTGTGATGCTGGACTTGCGTAATTTGTCAAAGGAGAGGGAGTCTGCCTTGAGGTTTTACATTAATGATCAGAAGAATATCAGGTATGCTTTTATGAGCGCTTCAAAGCCAGAGATTTTTATTTATTTGGCTGTCAGGAAGTCAGACGAGCTGAGTGTGTTCCTTCTCGATATTAAGGAGAAGTTCTCTGATGTTATCGTTAACCAGAAGTATTTGTTTAGTTCTATGATGTTGAAGCACGAGTTCTTCCCTGAGGGTTTGCTGCACAAGTAATTTATAGTCTTGTTTTTCTCGTCGGTGTTATGCAGATATTATCCGAAGTCAAGGCTCAGGACGGCACCCGTAAATTCCTTATTGAATTAGATGACGGTAAACAGGTAGAATCTGTTCTTATTACTCACAAGCGTACTTTGTGCGCGTGCGTTTCTACTCAGGTCGGCTGTCCGATAAAGTGCACATTCTGTGCAACCGGCAAAATGGGTTTTTCCAGAAATCTGTCAGCAGAAGAGATTCTCGGTCAGATATCATTGATGCAGTCTGTTACAGAGCAGAAAATCACCAATATTGTCTTTATGGGTATGGGTGCGCGGCGATCTCGTGATACTGTACCGCGTTTTCGTATCCGAAGAAGGTGAAGGCGCCGTGGATTTCAAATCCCGTTACGCCGAGGAAGATTATGAGAAGTGCCTGCATCCAGTGCCAGAACCTCTCAAACCTGTGATAGATATATTCTGTTTTCATGTCAGACTGCTCCTTTTCCTTTTGCGGCTGACGACGAGTCGTGCGCCGCCATGCATGAAGACTCCGCCGAGCGTGAGCGCCATGAGTCCGACTCCGATTCTCTCAACCCATGGATTGTAATCGCGGCCCGGCATGTAGAACCCGCCGACATCTGCGAGGCGCCCGTCGTTCCGCGTGTGGCATTCGCCGCACTGTACAGCTTCTTCCTTCGGCGAGACCATGTGGTTTATTGGCCAGTACATCTTCGTCTCCGTGAAGCCGTAATGACCGCTGTACGGAAGATTGACCGCCTTCATCCCGACTTCAGCGGAGCGCTCCCAGTTGAAATCGCCCCAGAAGCCGCCGTCACCCTTCTTAGCGGAGTAAAGTTTCGGCTGGATCAGGTAATCGTTCTGAGTGTCGTAGATTTGTTTGGCAACGTGAATCTTTACAGGATAAATCTTCGAATCCGGGTCGCTGTAGCTTCCCATCAGGTGGTTCATGTCGAGCGGCTTCGACGGATCGAACCTGTCGCCGAGAAGGTAGTGCGTCGCCGTTCCGTTGAACCACACGTAACTCGGTTTCACATCCTTCGCCCATTTGAACGAGCCCTTGATGGACATATAAATGTCCGTCCCGTTTGAATCCTTGAGTTCGAACGGTTTTCCGTCCTTCATCTTGCCAGCTTTCGACCAGTCCCAGAACATTTTCGTCGGATTGACCTTGGCGTATTCGGGTATATGGCAGGTCTGGCAGGCGACTTTGAGCGTGTGGTCATTCAGCACGTTGTCTTTGTGCGGCATGGATCCGTGGCAGGTTTCGCACTGGACCCGGTTTCGGTTCATCGAAGAGACGGAGTACATTTTTCCGAGCATCTGATGCTTCTGCGCGGTGTGGCAGTCAACGCATTGCATGTTGACGCCGTCGTCAGCCATATGGACGTCGACCTCGCGCGTCGGATCGAACAACGCCTCTTCAAGGTCGCCGTGCTTCACATTGTTTCCGCCGCCGCCGAAGAAGTGGCAGGCACCGCAGTCAGATCGTGTCGGTTTCCCGACATGCTGAGCGACGTAGTTCAGGTTGACCGACGTGTCGGGCATGCCGGCGCCCTCGTTCATCTTAGCATAGGTGCCGCTGTTGTCGTGGCAGGCGAGGCAATCGACGTCGAGTGAATCGCTGAAGTACGCTTTGGTATCGGCGTAGCCGTAACCGGCATGGCATCTCGTGCAGCTTTGCTCGTTGGTCGTGATGCCGATGCAGAAGTTGTTGAGTATGTTCCTTTTGCCGATCGCCCTTATCCCTTTGCCGACGATGTACTCTGTCCGTTCAAATTGCCAGTGGTTGGAGTGCATGACTTCCGCGGCGCGGCCGTTGTGGCAGGAAATGCATGCCGCGGTTACGTCCTGTGGACGCTTGAATTTCTTTTTGAGTTCGGGGAACAAGGAGTGATCAACAGATGGTTGCCTTTTCGCGGAGTATTGTTCCTTCAGCTTTGTGAGAGAAGGGGTGTCGGAACTGTTCTTGTGAAGCGCTGTGAGAACCATGGCCGCGAAAACGCCCAGAATGAAGAGAGTAAGAAAGATTCTTTTCATGTTTCGTTTTCCTGTTGCCTGTAATTTTCGGGTTGTGGTAAGAGGTCCTGGTAGATCAGAGATTTAATGTTCTCGCACGTGCCGGAGAGCTTGTAGACTTTGCAGTCACGGCAGTCGAGATCCGCGCATGAGTTGCCGTTATGCTTGTACGTCCAGCATCCGCCGCTTTCCCTCAGAAAGGCGGGGCATTTCTTCCTCTGCTCTTCGGGACATTGAATGTGAGACCAGCATGGAACCATCGACTGCATCCGTCTTATCCCTTCGATCGAGATCTTATGCTCGTTGATGGCGGTACGCACGCATTTCAATCGCTCGATATCGCTCTCAGAATAAATTCGCTGGCCGCTTTCCGACTTTGGTATGATTACTAACCCGTGACGTTCATACAGCCTGATAGTCTCGACTGAGACACTCAATCGCCCCGCGACCTCGCTTATAGCGTATACCGGTTTTTCTGTGTCTTGTGTATCCATGCTGTATTTATAAATACAAGCGGTATGCCCGAATCCTTGCGGTTTTTAGAGCGTTTTCCTCGTCTAAGGGGGAATAAAGTCCCAGCTGTAAAATCTTTAAGCAGGTGCACTGTCGCAATCTACACCGAGACGCTCCCGGCAAACCATCTTCTCGCTTCCCGGCATGAATTGGGGATTTTCATCATCTTCTGCCGTAAGCTTTTTCATCGCCTCTTCAGTCAATGCCAGGGCGCTTCTCGGCATATGTCGCAAGTTGGAACTTTCGCCCTTGTTCTGAGCTTAGGAATAGGTAGGAGTAACATGATAGTACTAATTGGATTCGCTTTCCTGGCGGGATTGGTGACGATCCTCGCCCCCTGCATTTGGCCGATACTGCCGATCATTCTTTCCTCGTCTGTCGCGAGCAAAGGGCATAAGAGGCCGCTCGGCATAACACTGGGAATCATGCTCAGCTTCGGATTCTTCACGCTCGCGATTTCATATCTGGTAAAAATATTTCATTTCGATCCGAACTCGCTCCGGCTTGTCGCCGTGTTCGTCATCGGATTCCTCGGTCTGACGATGGTCGTCCCCGCGCTGTCGAGGGCGGTGGAGGGATTCATCAGCAGGCTCAGCAGCTTCTTCGGACAAAGATCGAAACAGGGAAGCGGGTTCGGCGCGGGATTTCTGACCGGACTTTCACTCGGGATCGTCTGGTCGCCATGCGCGGGACCGATCCTCGCGGCTATAGCGACTCTCGCCGCGACAGGTAAAGTCACGTTCACCGTCGTCCTTGTGACCGCTGCCTATGTCATGGGCGTCGGAATACCACTTTTCATTTTCGCGTACGGTGGACAGAGCGTCATAACACGCACGCGCTTCCTCTCCGCTCACCTCGGACGAATAGAGCAGGGATTCGGTGTAATCATGCTGCTGACAGCGGTCGCGATTTACACGAACTACGACAGGTACGTCGAGACGAAATTGTTGAATGCGTTCCCGCAGTTCAGCACGACATTAAACGGATTCGAGAGCGACAGCTCGGTGACGCACCAGCTGAACGTCCTCAAGGGAGTGAAACCTGTGAAGTATGTCGACCCTCCGCAGGGCGATTTGTTCAACGCTGACTACAAAGCTCCCGATTTCGTCGGCGCAACGAAGTGGCTCAACACGGACGGCCCCATTTCGATAAAGAGCCTGAGAGGAAAAGTAGTGCTCGTAGATTTCTGGACATACACCTGCATCAACTGCATCAGGACTCTCCCGCATGTCACGGCGTGGTATGATAAGTACAAAGACCAGGGCTTCGTCGTCATCGGAGTTCACACGCCGGAGTTTCAGTTCGAGCACAACACGGACAACGTCCTTAACGCGATCAAGATGTACAATATCCACTACCCCGTCGCGCAGGATAACGATTACTCGACCTGGAACAACTACAACAACGAGTACTGGCCCGCCGAATATCTCATCGACGCGAACGGCATCGTGAGGCGGACGCATTTCGGCGAGGGCGAATACGACAAGATGGAGACTGCGATACAGGATCTTCTCCGACAGGCCGGTCAGAATGTGAGTTCTCCGCTCTCGAATATCCCGGACCAGACTCCCGAAGGAGAGCAATCTCCCGAGACATATCTCGGGGCTTACAGGATGGAGTATTTCTATCCGTCCGGCACACTGAATACCGGGAAACGCGAGTTTGTTCTCGCGAAGAAACCGGGTATGAACTCGTTCAGCCTGGGCGGGAACTGGGACATTCGAAAACATGAGGCTGTTTCCGGGACGAACGCGCAACTGAACTACCATTTCTACGCCGACAAAGTGTTTCTCGTCCTTCGTCCCGGGAGCGCGGGTGTAGGCGCGAAGGTGAAAGTCTTCGTCGATGGGATACCCGTCGACGGCTCGAACGCGGGTTCGGACGTGAAAGATGGTGTCGTCACAATAGACTCGGCGCGCCTTTACACGCTCGTCAATCTCCACGGCAAGCCGGGAGGCCATTTGCTGAAACTTGAATTCGAAAACCCCGGTATCGAAGCGTTCGCGTTCACATTCGGATGACAATGCTCGCCATCCAATGAATTGGACGGCTCATCGATGACAAAACCCTTCGGGTTTCGAGTTTTGTGAGGCGTCGATTTCAATCGATGCTGCTCATGCGGGGGCGTCACGGTCCGGACCGTGACACCCCTTAGGTAAGCGAGAGACTGAGATGATGAAAAATATGTGGATCGTATTGTTGGCAATCGCTGTCGGCGGAGTCGGAGCCGTCCTCAGCAAGGGAAGCGGCGAAAAACCTGGGCCGACCGAATCAAACGGCAAGATCGTCTCGGGAACCTTCGATACAAGTGAATTCAAGACCGACGCCGAGTGGAAAAAGCTCCTGACTCCGTTCCAATACTACATAATGCGCGAGGCCGGAACCGAAGCACCATACAGCGGGAAGCTCGATCACGAGTTCAAACCCGGCACGTACTACAGCGCGGCTACACATCAGCCGGTATTCAGTTCGAAGACTAAGTTCCACTCAGGGACGGGTTGGCCGAGCTTCTGGGCGCCGATCGATTCAAACGCCGTCGTACTTCGCTGGGATTACAGTTTGCCCGGCGAGCCGCGCCTGGAAGTCCTCGACAGGGCCGGCAACCATCTCGGGCACGTCTTCGACGACGGTCCGCCGCCGACCGGAAAAAGGTATTGCATGAATTCCGCGTCACTGATATTCGTGCCGGATTCGGGCAAGTAAACGCCGCTGTATCCCATCTTAGCTAA
>CAWEBD010000099.1:0-25623 GCA_963806435.1 uncultured Bacteroidota bacterium | reverse complement strand
AGCATGATTCCGAAATTATCGTATGGCCTTGAGTACTCAGCCGCGAAATATAGATACCGCTCCTTCGCCCACCCATTGACGAGATGGAAACCCGTCACCAGCGTTTTGCTGAGCCTTCTCACTCTCGACCAGATCACTTTCCACTGCAGGACGTGAGAAAGATCCACCATGACATTCGCGCTGTCCGTCCTCGGGAAAGTGAACCTCATGATACCTGCATACGGAGCAGCGGCAAGCTCCACGAGGACATTGTACTTGGGAAGCCTCACCGAATAGTATCCGACCTTCGCAGTTTCGTCTTTATGCGAGAAAGGCTGGGAGTATCCCGAGTCCGGGTTGAAAGTTTCGCGTGTGCTTCCGTCCGGCATCTTTACCTTCACTATGCCCGGGACGAATCTCATTTCCCCGACAGAAGGGACGAACGCGAAGTCTCCCAAATCCGGTATCCCGGTTCCGCTCAGGTGCTGCATGCTGAAACCTATTATTACGCTGTCGCCATAATCATAGCCGTCGGACCAGTTTCTCATGTCGGTATCCGGACCCAACTGGACCATACCGTGCGGCGTGGTGGGTCCCGGGTAGACGTTTCCGCCGTTCGCTGTCCCGATCAGCGGGTTGACATAGTTTATAAGGGAGTCGCCATTGCTCTGCGCGAAGCCAATGCCCGTGAGAGAGAAATATCCGACAGAAAAGACGGCGGCCAGCAGTATCGAATTGATTTTCCTCATTTTCATGCCTTCCTCGAAATTGATGTCCTTATGACTGCCCCCATCGTTGTACCATTGCTAAGTTAGTAATCCGATCAGGCATTGGCAAACCGGGTTCACTTTACTCCGAAGCCCCCACCCGGTCACGGCACCAGGTAGCGGTTCTTGGGAAGAGACTTATGCTTTGAGATTAGTTCGCTTGCAGTTGGCAAACGTGAAAGACAACCGACCCTCGGATCAGGGAATATAAAGCTCGCATCCTTTGAGGTCGCTGCTTCCGTTATATCCACCGGCGACCAGCACCGTACCATCCTTTAGGAGCGTCGCAGTGTGAAATCCCCTCGCAATTAATAAGGGTGGTGCCGTCGTCCATGAAGAGTCCCGTAAATTGAATACTTCACATTCGCTTATGTACGAGCCTGTGAACCCACCCGTTACAAGCACTTCTCCGCTTGAAAGCGTAGTTTCAGTAAGTAAATGGTACCTAAAGGGACATCCTGACGGTTGAACCTTTGATGAAAAGGGCGAATCCGTTATATTTTGACTCAAGCCGAGATGGCGGAATTGGTAGACGCACTGGACTCAAAATCCAGCGAGGTTCACCCCTCGTGCGGGTTCGACTCCCGCTCTCGGCACAGTGATAGAATTTATGAATCTCCTGCTGGTGGCGCGGAACACGAGCGCAACTCACTGACCTCCTGATTTTCCCCTGACAATGCCTCTCGCTTATCCCGAATTGGTAGACGCGTCCCGATTGAACTGTATTTCAATCGGGATCTGGCTCACACCGGGTGAGGGTTCTGCGCCATATTGTCTGCTCTCTTCTTGGCTGAAGGCGCATCCGCTTTCGGAAGAGACTCCCGCTCTCGGCACTCACTCGACACCGCCAATTACACCCCATGTACCCACTCAATAACAATACGCTAGTTTGAAAATGCCTTTCTTGTAATTGTTTATGGAATCGTCAACGATGCCGCTTGCGGGACCAGACCCGATCAACTCATAACATATCTTTTAATTCCTGCAAAAGTCGGGACCCCAATGTCCGCCGCCGCACGCGGTCTTCCGATTTAAGATCGAAGTCGCGGACGTAGATTGTCCGGCAGATCTGAAGGAGGAAACCCTAGCCAGTCTGCCGAGGGACTCTGCCAGACGAGCCCGCCGCGAAGCGGATTTAGGGTAGTGTCTCAGTTTAAGTAAATTTCACGCAAAGGACGCAGAGCAATCACAAAGCTTGTAAAGGAGATTGATATTTCTTTGCGTTCTCTGCGATTATTTCTTAGCGCACTCTGCGTGAAAACAAACTGAGACACTGCCGGATTTAGGCTGTACCTCTGGCTCGAGAATTCCGTTTCCGGGAGGGAAGGTCCAGGAAACTGCGAATCGCTTCAGTTGGCAGCAACTTCTCGATGAGGTAATTGATGATGAAATACTCATTCGGCTCACCCGTTTTGTCAACCGAGGCCAGGATAGCTTCCCGAAGCATCTCGTCTCGCTCCTTTGGCAAAGGAATTCGTGACTCTTTCTTGTTTAACTCGATCATCGTTTGTTCCCTCCTTTGAGTTCAAACCTTCCGGCGATATTGCGCGCCTCAGGGTGCCTTTTCACATAATCCGATCGTAGCCACAGTCCCGGATATGCAGAAATCAGTCCATGCCGCCCGGCGCGTTTTTCTCTCCACCTTCCTTTGGATTGTCTGCGCTAACCCGCACGTCACCGGCGTGAGCGGATCATCTCTCTACACCGAATCCCGTGCTTTAGCAATACAATCTCCTCCTTAAACATATCATTTATTGTGCCGGGGAAGGAAATCCATTCGCTCAATACGCGAGAAAACGGGACTGAATTCAGCGGCAAATGCCGTACGGTCGAAGCACCTTCCAGTTTGCGCACTGGCGGTTACGCCACAGTACCCGAGGCATTACGAAAGAGTTGCATCCATACTTATTTGCCTATACCAAGTTGTAAAGCCGACACGCGTCTGGCTTCACAAAACTCTCTGCGAGCGTTAGGAAATCGGCCGAGCATCGGCAACTTGGCGGAAATGCAAACTGCGTTTTCGCCCACCAAGGAAGTTTGCTTCCAATGTAGTCTCCTGCCGAGGCTTTGAATCATCACTGTTCTATATTTAATTCACACGAAAATCATCGACATTAAATCAAGAACGAGAAATCTGAATATGCCCCGCAGAATATTGTTTGAAGCGTGCGTAGAATCTACCGATTTGGCAATCGCCGCGGAGAAGGGGGGAGCCGATCGGATCGAGCTCTGCGTCGACCTCGACATAGGCGGTGTGACTCCACCTCAGCCAATGATCGCCGAAACGCGGAGACACCTCACTATTCCGATTCACGTCCTGATACGTCCGCACGGAGGAGACTTTTGCTATTCGAACGAGGAGTTTGACCAGATGAAGTCGGGCGTCCTCTTCGCGAAAAAGGCCGGCGCAAACGGCATCGTGGTCGGCATCTTGAATCAGGATAAAACTGTTGATGTGGAACGTACCAGGATTCTGACCGAGCTTGCCCGGCCAATGAGTGTCACTTTTCATCGCGGGTTTGATGAAACGCCCGATCCGCACCGGGCACTGCAGGACATTATCGGAATGGGTATCGAACGGCTCCTGACTTCAGGGCAGAAGCCGGCGGCGGAGGAAGGAGTAAGCCTCATCAGAGCGCTCGTTCAGAGAAGCGCCGATCGTTTGAAAGTGATGCCGGGTGGAGGAGTCAATGAGATCAACGCCCTCGAGATCATTGATGAGACCGGCGCAAGCGAGCTCCACGGTTCGCTCAGGAGCGGCGGTGGATATCTCACCGCCGCAGAATATTCTGAACGAGTCAGGAGGTTTGTCGGTATCCTTCCATGAAGTGAATGTACCAGTCAGAAACCGGGCGTGCAGCCTGTCTCCTCCTATCTCGCGCTGTCCCCTTGCCTTCTTTTTGCCTTTGCCTCCTGCAACGCTCTAAGCTCCTTTATCGTTCGCCCGATCGATGGGTCGTTCGGGACCAATCCACGAACTTTCTCCAAAAGAGCAATCGATTTGTCGTATTCTTTTCCCATGTCGTACAGGCCGAGGAGAACCGAATAGGGGTTGTAGCTCGTTTGAAAGTCGCTTGGATTGTCCGCTATCGCTTCGAGTGCGCCTTTTTCGGCAATTCCGGTGAACCTGTGAAACTGCGGTTGGGCACCGGCTAGAAAATATAGCCTCGCGACGTAACTCATCAACTTGTAGTTGATCGATATTGCTTCGGCGGGCATCTTCGATTCCATCATGTCAAGCGTCGAAGCACATTCGTGATTTTCGTTGTGGGCCTGGAAATACGAAGCCAGCGTAACGAAAGAATCCCGAAGGGTGTATATCATGTTTCTCGTGTTGCTGTCATAGTGGATCCCCCGCTTGTCAAGGTCTTTATACATGAAACCGTACAGCGGCGACCTGCTGCAGCTGTCGACTTCATTGAACAGGCATTCGCGCATAACAGGCACATTAATTCTATCGAAATACGGTCCGTCGCCGGACTCCGGGGTTAGGTTATAAACGAGCCCCTGCCGTACAAAGTACTTCTGCAACCCGATGCAATCCTGCGGCGACACCGTGATTGCAAATGATATCGGCCGCCGCCACGCGTTCGCGGTGACGATGCTGTTGACCATGAGGTCCTGCACCCTTATGCCACGAACGTCGCCGCCCAGCGTAGGCTCCAATGTATATTCGATGTACCCTTTTGCGCTGGTGTCGGCGATCCCGAATTCCCTGTAAACATCCGGCGGGACGGGGAGTTTCAAGGTCTTTGGTTCCCATCGCAAGGCGCCGCCGTCCGCGATCTCTTTGATCTGCCGGTCGGTGAAGTTAAACGGCACTTTCCCTGCTCCATGAGGCGTCTCGTTCTTCAGCTGCAGGAGATACCAGTCGGTGTTCGCTAGGCTAAGGCAAATCACCCTAACGTCCGTTCTCACTCCCATTGATTCCTGCAGATACCAGAGCGGGAATGTGTCGTTGTCGCCGCCGGTGAAGAGGATCGCATTGGGTTTGCACGACTGCAGAATATCGTAAGAAATATCCAGCGGCGCGTAATTGTCGTGCCGGTCATGGCTGTACAGATTCTCCCTGAACATGTTGACCGGCGATAGGACCAGGACAATAACGACGATCACCAAGGCCAGCCAGGTCTTCCACTTCGCCTGTTTCACACGGTCCGCGAGGAGTTCAATGATTCCTGATGCGCCGATTCCTACCCACATTGCGAACACGAAGAAAGAGCCGACAAAAAAATAGTCGCGCTCTCTGGGCTGCGGGTCCGCCATGTTAAAGTAGACAGTCAGAGCGAGTCCCATGACGATGAACATCGTCAGAAAGGCCAGCGCAAACTTCCAGTCTTTTTTGAAGTGATACCAGAGACCGAAGAGCGCCAGGATAAATGGAATGGCAAAATATCTAACGGGATACCCCCGCTCGCCGTCGTGCCACGAGTTTGCCCCTGTGAGAAATGCGACCGGCGCATCCTGCACATCGCCCGCCCTCCCGATGAAGTTGAATCCGAGATAACGGAGATACATGTGGCTTAACTGGTACGACCAGTAATAATTGAAGTCTGACGAATACTTGGCGTAGTTCGCCTGCGACCTCGGATCGGGGTTCCAGCGTCTCGGCCAGAAGACCGGCTGTTTGCCGTACTGCAATCGCTCAAGATAACTCACCAGGTTCTGCATGGTGGCAGGGTCGTTCTCGTTGACGGGAGGATCGGCGTTCGCACGAACATATATCAACGTGTACGTCGAATAGCCAATTAACACGAGGACTCCCGCGGTGAGGATGGTGCCCAGTAGCCTCTCTTTCTTCTTCACCGCCCGATTGATGCCGTATACCGCCAGGAGGACGGCGGCAACCGGGATCATCTGTACGAAAACACTACCTGAGAATTTCAGAGGGCCGATCCCCCAGTCGCCGCTCAACATCGCGACGAACCACTTGACGATTCCAGGGTAGATCACGAAGAATCCGAGGATAGCAGCCGCGGCGAATCTGATCATTCTTTTCCACTCGAATTCATAGTTCCTGAAATAAATCAGGACCGCGATCGGAAAGTAAGACAACAGGCATAGTTGATGAACTCCGCTCGAGAGCCCGAGCAAGTAGGCCGCGAGTAGCAAATACCTTTCCCCTCCCGGTTTCTCCGATTCATCGAACCAAACCAGGGCCAGCCACAGGATGATCGATATGAAGAATATGCTAGTGGCGAACAGGCCGGATTCGACCGCGTTGAACCAGAATGTATCGCTGACGGAAAGCGTGAGCGCACCGATCCCAGCCGAGCCGAACATGACGATTCCACTTCTCATATCAACCGGAAATCCCTTCCATCTCGAGATCACGCGTACACCGATCAGGTAGAGGAACATTATCGCCAGCGCGCTCGCAAGTGCGGAGACAAGGTTCATCCGCATCGCAATATCTCCCACTACAGGTATCACCGATGATATTCTGGTCACGAGTGAAAACAGTGGCGCCCCCGGCGGGTGAGGCACCTGCAGGGTCGGAGAGGTAGCTGCATATTCCGCGCAATCCCAGTATGCGACGGACGATTGGGCTGTCATGGAATAGAGCGACAGCGTTACGATGAAGATCCCCAGGGCGATGAACCTGTTAAGGTTTCTGTACCAGGATGAATCTTTCGGGCAGTTCATATCAAAACTCCAATCCGCGCTCACCGGATCGGCGAACGCATCTTTAATTGAGATTCGTAGGAATTAGTCCCTCTCCCGGCGTGCGGCCGGGCTAGGGGGTTTTCGATTGGGTTTTAAAACTGCAGGCTATTTCTTGGTTTGAAGATATTCCCTGGTGTGGCCGATGAAATTGTCGCTGTATACTGACTCACGCGACGCATTCCGGTTTTTTGAAGTTGTCCCCCCGATAACCGCACCGGCAGCCTCCTGTCCGGCTGCCGTTTTTCCAGGGTCCGTTGGCAACACGGCTGTGTCTGTTTTTGAGGCGTCGACGTAATCGCTGGTTTCCTTTTCATTTCCCCCGCCGGCGAGAGACGCGACTCTCACGGAAGTCATGTCGCGCCTGGCGGCCGTCGCGCGGACATCTCCGGCCGCCCGGGACAAACGGCCTCTGTATTGATCTGGCCGTCCTATTACGACATTTATGCGGGACAACTCACCTGGCAACTTTAGATCATCTACCCGGACAATTTTCGATCGAACGGCGGGCCGCGCTTCTGTCGCGAAGAGACTGGAAGCCGTGAACAACCCGGCAGCCAGAAGAATCGGGACAGCGATAGCTCCCCAGCCTTTCATTCTGGGGGATACGCCTGCTGCCAGTCTCCTGCTAATCATTGATATGCGGTGACCTCGTCGGTTTCGGGTATTTTATCTCAATATCCGGTCAAAATCAATCTTACAATTCCACTACCGTCCCAACACTTGCCGGATGACCAGGTCCGACCATGTGCCCGGTTGAAGCTAATCTCCACGCTTTCCAGATAGTATCGAATACCTCGGCGCCGGCATGTCGGTTCCTCTGATCGACTTCCAGATAATCTCGTTGAAGAGTCGCTCCGGCACCGCGTCAGCCATTTTCAGGTTCATCTTGTCTATCAGATTCTGACCGTATGCACCGTCCTGGTTCCTGGCGTTTAAATCGATGAGAGGCTGCACAACCCTGTAGCTTGCCGTATCTGGAGTCATCGTGAAGGAATTAAACATCGGTGTGGCGGCCGCATCGTACTGGCTCATCGGCGGCATGCCGAGTATCAGCTCCATCGTTCGCAGCATGGACGACGTAGTGTATAATGTGCTGTCGACGCAATTACGCTTCACGTACGGGCTTATGACCAGCCCTTCGGTCCGGTGAGCGTCGACATGATCCGCGCCATCCTGGGCATCGTCTTCTATCACGAATATGGCGGACTGGTTCCAGATCCTGCTATGAGAAATCCTGTCGACAAATAGCCCAAGCGCGTAATCGTTTTCTGCTACCATGGCCTGCGGCGTCAGCGATCCTTTCCGGGTCCCTGCGGTATGATCGTTCGGGAGTCTGAGTATGTTGAAGTGCGGTACAGCGCTGTCGGCAAGAAGTTTCGTGAAATCTTTGTCCCACGTTTTGTAGCGGGAGACATCGGAGTAATCAAGGTCCCAGCCACGGTACATCGGGTCGATATGTCCAACCAGCGCCGTTTCTCTCGCTGTATTCGGTTTGTTCGTATCCGGATTGCTATCGACAAACTCGCCGTAATCTTTGAAACTCACATCGTGCTTCTCGCATAGATTCCAGATGTAACCAGCTTCGGGCGAGGCAACGGGCTGTCCCCCTTCGAACTCGTAGGGCGCGCCCCTTCCGGCATAGTTTGCGGGCCAGCTCTTCTCGACATAGTCTGTAGCGTAAGCCGCGGTCGACCAGTTGTGCCCGTCGGCACTTACCTCAGCGTCGCAATAGAGGTTATCTAACAGTACATAGTGTTCAGCCAGTTTATGAATGTTCGGCGTGATTTGTCGTCCGAACAGGACGAGAGTTGAATCGCCGTTCCCTTCCTTTATATCGCCGAATACCTGGTCGTACGTTCTGTTCTCCTTGATGAAATAAAAGACATACTTGATCGGCGATTCGCCTCCGACTTTGTCGGGAATCGGGTTGCCGCTTTCAAACGTCGCCTCCTTGGAGGCGGCAGGGCGGTACGGCGTATCCATGTAGACCTGCTTCGTGTACTCCGCAAGTTCTTTGGCGTCCGGAAATTTGAAGAATGACAGGGTACCTTTCAAAAGCCTGCCGATATACTGGTGTTCCGGGTTCGCGTAAGAGCGGTTCCCTTTCCCGTTCAACACCAGGACGGTGCCGTTCTTAAGCTCGAGGACCTTTGTCGGGTACCAGCCGACAGGAATGAATCCCACCGGTACCGGCCTTCTTATATTGGAAATATCTATGACCGTCAGCGAGTTATTGTCGGCGTTGGCAGCGAGGACATATTTACCGTTGTCTGTGACACAGACGGAGTTTGTCGTCGAGCCCTCGGGCGAATCGGGATAGATAGTCGTGGATACGTTAGCAACGGCCTTAAGTGTCCTCAAGTCGATAACGCTGACGCTGTTGTCGTTTGCGTTGGCAACGAACGCGTAGCGACCGCGGACCGCGATCTCCGTGGGATGATCGCCGGTGGCAATCCTGTAGATGAGACGTTTCCCTCTGAACGCTTCGATCCGCTTCGAACTCCACATGGAAACGAGGAGGGTACCGTCGCTGAGATACTTACAGTAGTAAGGCATGCCGTCCAGCCTGACCTTTTCTATCTTTCTGCTCTTCAGGTTATAGTACCTCAGCGTGCTGTCTCCCCTGAACACGACCGCGAGGTAATTCTTGTTCACGTCGAGCCCCGCCGCCCATGCGTAAGCCCCCTTTGGCGGATAACCCGAAATGCGCGGCTGGGCAAACTGTATCGTCCGCGCGGCTCTAAGTTTACCACCCTCCAGATTGAATGTGTATACGCAGTTCTGATTTCCCCCGGACACGTACAATGTCTTTCCGTGAAAAACAATTCCAAGCCAGCTGTCCTTCACGGGGAGTGTCTGCACAACTTTGTGCTCATTAAGGTCTACGAGCATCAGCACGGGCTTCGACATACCGCCGTGTGTGATGGCCATGTATCGCTGGTCGGGCGACAGGGCTGCGTTCAGAGGCAGATCGCCGAGGTCAATCGAGGTCCCGGCTGGTGACAGCCACCACCCGTTCGGAAGAAGCATACGCCCGTCTTTCTCTCCGGGAAGCTGGGCGACAGCCACGCTGCATACTATGAATACAAGACTGATGGATGTTGCGATTCGCTTAATCATCTGTTTCTCCTGAAAACTTACATGAAATTAACATTGCGGCCCGGATTTAACAATGGAAAGAACACTGGGAATGCGTTCCAAGAAACCATCAAGGAAAGCAATTGGGGTCTTAAGTCGGAAGGAGACCTTGGCTTGATTTCTCGATACAGTTAAAGAGCGCCTTAACCACAAGAGACACCGGAGACACAGAGAAGAACCAACTATTCTCTCTGTGCCTCAGTGTCTCCGTGTTCAGACTAAACCGCCTTGGACCGCAACTAATCCTTTGCCGGTTTCACTATAACTGCCGGCACCCTCAGCGTTTCAACCATCTTATTGAAGCTTGCCACGTCGGTACCGATGATGTCATTCACCTTTGAAATGTCGGCGTCGGCCTTCGCGGCGAGTTCATCGTAGACCTGTCCGGCCTGCACCGTGGGCGCGGCGTCGGCGCTCTCGACGTTTGCCATCAACGATCCGAGCTTCTCGTAAGTCTCAAGCGGGAAATTAAGCGGATCTTCGAGCGCGTGCGAGCGGAACTGGTAGAGCTGACCCTCGACTTCTTTTAATCCCGCGCTTATCTTCTTCGCGGCGCTGTCCACCGTCGCGGCGTAGCTCATTCCTTTGACGCGTCCCACCTGGCCATCGAGCTGGCCGTCGATCTCGTGTATCTTGTCGACCGCGTCGGTGATCTCCGACATCTCGTCGCGTATCTTCGCGGCAAGCCGGAATTGCTTCTCGAAATCCTCCTGCGTCGCGGACACCCGTGGATCTTTCACGATCTCGAACGGTTCCTTATAAGTCTTGTCGCCGACCTTCAATTCCGTGTAGTACTTTCCCGGGGCGGCAAGCGGTCCGCTTGTGCTCCCCCAGACAATCGCTCCCTTGATCTTGTGCGGGTCCGGATAGCGCATGTTCCAAACAAAGCGGTTAGCTCCCTTTTCGACCTTGATGGAGTTCTGTTCGCCCCGACGAAACGGGCCCATTTCTTCGCTGCCTTCGGCGGCTTTAGGCTTCTTCGTCTCGCCCTTGAACGTCTTCACCAACGCGCCTGCCGAATCCAGGACGCTGAGCGACATACTGTCAGGCATAGTCTTTCAAATAGAAATCTATCATCGGGCCGTTCGGCGGATTCTCGCCATAGCCGGGAGCTTTAAAGGCAGGCATACCGCCGTCAAACCTTATCGCCGGCTGTGACGCGAACAGCACTCTCGTCTCGTAAGAACGCTCTTCGCCGAGCTGCCTCAGATAAGACAGATCGTCGAGTACCCAGAACGCTCTTCCGTGAGTTGCCGCTATCAGATCGTTGCCGCGCACTTCAAGATCGTGAATCGCGACTATCGGCAGGTCGTTGCTGAGCAGCTGCCAGTCCTGTCCGTCGTTGAAAGAAACGTAGACGTGCGTTTCCGTGCCGGCGTAAAGTATGTTCTTATCAACAGGGTCTTGGCGGACGACGCGCGTAAAATCATTCTCTGGAATGCCGTTCGTGATCTTCTTCCATGACTTGCCGTAATCTGTCGTCATATAAATGTAAGGATGCTCGTCGTCGAACTTGTACCTTGTCGCGGCGACGTAAGCGGTTCCGGCATCGAAATGAGACGGCTCAATTATGCTTATCAGAGCCTGCTCAGGGAGTTCTTTCGGAGTCACATTCTTCCATGTCGCACCGCCGTCGGTGGAAACATGCACGAGCCCGTCGTCAGATCCTGCCCAGAGGACTCCCGTCTTAACCGGCGATTCGGCGAAGGCGAAGATGGTGCCGTAGTATTCGACGCTTGTGTTGTCCTTCGTGATGGGACCGCCGGAGGAAACCATCGTCGCCGAATCGGCGCGCGTCAGGTCGGGGCTTATGACCCTCCAGCTGTCGCCACGGTCGGTGGATTTGAAGAGAACGTTCGCGGCCGCGTAGATGTCGTTGGGTTCATTCTCCGGGATCACTATCGGAAAAGTCCACTGGAACCTGTACTTAGTGTCGTTCGCGGCTCTGCCCAGCGGGTTGTCCGGCCATGGCGACACGACTTTCCTTTGCATGGTGCTCGGGTCAAAGCGAGTGATCAGCCCTCCGTATGAGCCCGCGTAAATGGTGTTCGGATCGTCGGGAGGGACCGCGATATATCCGCTCTCCCCGCCGCCGACGTCATAAAAGTCTTCGTTTGTGATGACTCCCCTGTCCGAACGGCTGAGAATGGACACAGTGGTGTTATCCTGCTGCGCGCCCAGAATACGATAAGGGAAATGGCTGTCCGTTTCGACGTGATAAAACTGCGCGGTCGGCTGGTTATCCAGTGTCGACCACGATTTGCCGCCGTCCATTGAGACCGTCGCGCCACCATCATTGGCTTCGATCATCCTGTCGGCATTATTCGGATCGATCCACATATCATGGTTGTCGCCGTGCGGCACTCCCATTCGCTCGAACTTCGCGCCGCCGTCGATGGATTTAAAGAACTCCACGTTCAGATCGTACAGCGTGTTCTCGTTCTTCGGATCGGCGACAATTCGCGAGAAATACCACGGCCTGGTGCGCAGATCGCGGTCGTGGTTCACGTACTCCCAAGTTTCTCCGGCGTTATCTGAGCGGTAAATCCCGCCCTCCTCGGCTTCGACGCTCGCCCATACCCTGTCGGGGTTTGCCGGCGAAACCGCGATACCAATGCGGCCGATGATTCCCTTCGGAAGCCCCTTGTTATCTGTTATGTTCTTCCAGGTTTCGCCTGAATCGGTGCTCTTGTAAAGCCCGCTTCCTTTCCCGCCGCTGTTGAAACCCCACGGCATCCTCTGCGCCTTCCACATCGCGGCGTAGAGTATCCTGGAATTAGCCGGATCCATAGCGAGGTCTATCGCGCCGGTGCTGTCGTTAACGAACAAGACATTCTTCCATGTTTTTCCGCCGTCGATCGATTTATAGACTCCACGCTCCTTGTTGGGTCCGAACGCCCTGCCGAAGGCGGCGACATATATGATGTCGGGATTCTTCGGGTCGACCTGTATCCTGGCTATGTGGCGCGTCTCGGCCAGCCCGGTGAAACTCCACGTCTTGCCGGCGTCTTCTGATTTATACATCCCCTCTCCGTACGTCACGTCTCCGCGCAGATCGGATTCTCCTGTGCCGACATATATGACGTTCGGATCAGACGGGGCGACCGCAACAGCCCCGATGGAGGAGTTCTTGAAATACTTATCGGAAATATTCGACCAGTCCGCACCTGCGTCGGTTGTCTTCCAGACTCCGCCGTCGACCGAGCCGAAATAAAAAACGAGCGGGTTCGAAGGATCGCCGGCGACCGCCACGGCGCGCCCTCCCCGGAACGGCCCGACGAGCCGCCATTTCATGGTACTCAGATAAGAAGTATCAACGACCGCCGCTGTCTTCGATTCCTTCGCTGCCGCGGTTTTCGGCATCGAGAAGGCAAAGACAGGCGCGGTAAGGAGAACCGCAAGCAGAGCGGCAGTTATTCCACATTTGCGCATTTGAACCTCCGGGTTTGTTGCTTTGAAAATATTTCGAGCAGATCCATGGTGAGGCAGGATCGGATCGACATCATTGAAACAGATTCTATTTCAGACAAGAATTCGGGACGAACGATGTCTATGAACGAGGCGGACCGAATTTATTTCACGATCCATTTTATAAGCCAGACGATGCCGACGATGATCCCAAGACACATCGCGCACGCGAGAAGTATTCGCGGAAGAACCGGAATCGTGGTAAGCCAACTCTCTTTTTGTTCATCCATCTTCTTTTCATCGGCAACAAGAACCGGATAGCTCCGGTTCCTGCGCTGATTGATAAAACTAACAGACGGGCGACTCAGAAAAAAGTTGCATTCCTTTCTCAACAAGGCTAAATTTGCTGTGTAGTTAGATAGAGGTGCGGTAGTTATGAGTACCCGTGTATCCGGAAATCTTCCGGGAAAGGTCCGAAGCTCCTTGCAAGCACGAACAAAGGAACTACCGCCGAAACCGTGAACACTACTTCGGGGTTCATGGTTGGGCTGCCCGGTCCGAAGGTCCCGTTTGAAGAGAGACTTCCGGAAAGGATTTCGGATGAGCTTGTCGAGATGAAGCCGGCCGGAAGAAGTGAAGAACTTGCAGACTGTCATCCGTTACGCGAAGGATCGCGGAGACCGGCGGATGGAGCGCTATTTTGCCGATCCATGTTTCGTAAAACAATCATCGGCATCCCGGATTTCTCCTCCGGGAAACTGGTCGGTACTCGATTGATGATCAGTTATTCCCTCCATTCGCATCTAAACCTCCCGAGAACCCTTCGAATTTGAAATTCGGAATTCGCAAATGAGAATGAGTCAATGAATATAGGTTTGCTCGGCTACGGAAAAATGGGGAGAGAAATCGAGGCTGTGGCGAAACAACGGTCCCACATCGTGTCCGCGACCGCGGATTTAGATACAAACCTCGGGAGTATCCGGGCATTGGTCGAGCAGTGCGATGTCCTCATCGATTTTTCGGTGGCCGGCGCCGTTCCGGAGCATGTAAGATTCGCTGCGGAACTTCAGAAACCGATAATTATCGGGACAACCGGGTGGCAGGACCATCTGGACGAAGTCAAGAAGATTGTGGACGAAGCGGGCATCACGGCGGTGGTCTCATCCAACTTCTCGCTAGGAGTAAATCTGTTCATCTCTATGGTCGAGAAAGCTTCGAGGCTGTTCGCGCCGTTTGACGGCTTCGACTGCGCCGTGCTTGAGCAGCACCATAATCAGAAGGCGGACGCTCCGAGCGGCACAGCAATCACGATCGGAAACGCAATTCTGGAGAATTTCCCCGGAAAGAAGCGGCTTTCTGCCGGACTCCCCGAAGGGCGGATTCCGAAAGAAGATCTCCAGGTGAACTCCATCCGCATCGGAAGCGAAGTCGGCACTCACACCGTTTTTTTTGACTCTGAAAACGACCGCATCGAACTCACCCATACTTCGAGGGGGAGACGCGGATTTGCGCTGGGAGCGGTGCTCGCTGCTGAATGGGCGGTTGGAAAAAAGAGGATTCTTTGTCTTTAAAGATGTCCTGGCAGAACTATGAATTTGAAATTCCCGGCCTTGTCGTAAAGACGACCGGATCAGAGCTTTGGTTGGCGAAGCTGACAATCTAAATTGAAAAACAAACGGACGAGGATTAAATGAGACAGATGCTATTTCGAGGAACCGGCGTGGCTCTTGTTACACCTTTCAAAAAAGACGGCTCGGTAGACGAGCAGAGAATAAGAGAGCTTGTCGAGTTCCAGATAACAAACGGCACGGAAGCGATCCTTCCCGCCGGCACTACCGGTGAGAGCGCGACTCTATCTCATCCGGAGCATCAGCATGTCATGGAGATAGTTCTTGATCAGGCAAACCGGCGCGTACCGGTAATCGTCGGCGCGGGGAGCAATTCCACCCGCGAGGCAATTTCACTTACTGTTCACGCAAAGTCGATCGGAGCGGACGGCGTTCTATCCGTCGCGCCGTATTACAACAAACCGACGCAGGAGGGCTTCTACCGCCACTATGCCGCAATAGCTGAAGCCGTGGATATACCGATCGTCGTTTATAATGTCCCCGGCAGGACAGGAAGCAACATAGCCGCGGAAACAACCATCAGGATGGCGGAAGAGATACCTGAACGTCTTTGCCGTCAAAGAGGCGAGCGGCAACGTTCCGCAGATGATGGAAATCCTCAGGGGGAGGCCGGACGATTTCGCGGTTTACTCCGGCGACGACCAGTTCGCGTTTACACTCATAGCACTCGGCGGCGACGGGATCATATCGGTTGTCGCGAACGAGGTGCCGAAGCTCTTCAGCGACATGGTGAGATACGCCCTTGCCGGCGATCTTGAGAACGCGAGGATGCTTCACTTCAAACTCCTTCCGCTCATGAACGCGAACTTCATCGAATCGAACCCGATCCCCGTCAAGGCATCGCTCGCCATGATGGGCATGATCGAAGAGGTGTTTCGCCTGCCGCTGGTTCCCCCGATGGAATCCACCCGGACGAAGCTGAGGAAGATCTTGGCTGAACTCGACTTGATACAGGTGCCGGTCGGAGACACCGCCAACGGGACGAAGTAATGAGCAGAGAGCTTCTGATAGCGGAAATAGAAAAACTGTACGGGATCCACGAGACCAGCCTGGAGGCGGAGACTTACGTCGAGCGCTTCCTTGAGCTTCTCGACATCGGGGAGATAAGAGCCGCCGAGCCGGACCTATCCTCCCCGACCGGATGGCGGGTCAACGAGTGGGTAAAGAAAGGTATCCTCCTTGCCTTCAGGATCGGCAAGCTCGTCAAGGTCGAAGATGCCTGCGGGGCTCAGTTCTTCGATAAGCACACCTTTCCGGTGAAAGACATTTCCGTGGTGGACCAGATACGTGTAGTCCCCGGCGGGACGGCGATAAGACGGGGCGCATATCTCTCGCCTGGCGTGGTCATCATGCCGCCGTCCTACGTTAATGTCGGCGCCTATGTAGGAGAGGGAACCATGCTCGATTCGCACTCGCTCGTCGGCTCCTGCGCGCAGGTCGGAAAGAAGGTCCACATAAGTGCCGCCACTCAAATAGGCGGCGTATTGGAGCCGGTCGGCGCGTTGCCCATTATTATTGAAGATGAAGTGATGGTTGGCGGCAATTGCGGTATCTACGAGGGTACGATAGTCAAGAGGCGCGCGGTCATAGGAGCAGGCTGTATCATTACAGGCTCGACCCCCGTGTACGATCTGGTCAAAGGGATAATCCACCGGAAAGAGAAAGGCAAACCGCTCATGATCCCGGAGGGAGCCGTCGTCGTTCCCGGCTCGAGGGCTGCGGCGGGTGAATTCGCGGCGAAGAACAAGCTCTCCCTCTACACACCCATCATCGTCAAGTACCGCGACGAAAAGACCGACGCCGCGACCGTGCTCGAGGACGCCCTGAGATAGTAGAAGCTCGATTGCGGCTCGTTCCCCTTCGGGTTCTCCCTGAGTTGAGTGAGTCGCGATTGCCTGCAATTTCTTTCAGCTCGCCGGAAATAACCCATCAACCGAGAGGTACCGCTCACCCGTGTCGTAATTGAACGTGAGGATTTTCTTCAGCGACTTGTCTTCCGCGAGTTTCTTCGCCACGGCCGCGAGAGCCGCGCCTGTCGAGATTCCAACGAGTATCCCCTCTTCCTTCGCGGCACGCACCGTGTACGCATAAGATTCTTCCTTTGACACTGTTATGGCACCGTCGAGCAGCTTCGTATCGAGATTCTTAGGAATGAAGCCGGCACCGAGCCCCTGTATCGCGTGAGGCCCAGGCTGCCCCCCGCTGATGACCGCCGATAGTTCCGGCTCGACGGCGTACACTTTCATCTTCGGGAACTTCTTCTTCAGCACGCCTGCCACTCCGGTGATGTGTCCGCCGGTGCCGACACCCGTTATTAGCGCGTCGAACCCGTCCGGGAAATCTTTAAGTATCTCCTGCGCGGTTGTACGGGCATGCACCTCAACATTCGAGGGATTCTCGAACTGCTGTGGAATCCACGCCGAGGGAAAGGTCTTCGCCAGTTCGGTCGCGCGTTCAATCGCGCCCTTCATCCCCTTTTCGCGAGGCGTCAGGTCGAGCTGCGCGCCATATGCCGCCATGATCCTTCTCCGCTCAATCGACATCGACTCCGGCATCACGAGGATCATCTTATATCCTTTTACCGCGGCGGCCATCGCGAGCCCGATACCCGTGTTGCCGGAGGTCGGCTCGATAATGACGGTGTCTTTCTTGAGCACTCCCCGTTTCTCGGCATCCTCAATCATCGCAACCCCGATGCGGTCTTTTATGCTCCCGCCCGGGTTCTGCCGCTCGAGTTTCATCCAGACTTCTTTATCGCCGAACAGGTGGTTGATCCTTAAGTGCGGCGTATTTCCGATTACTTCAAGTATATTTCGTGCTTTCATCTTGCTTTCCTATTTGTCGCGTTGGTTGATGTCAAATAACAAAATTTATGACGCCGGTCCTGTCATCCTGCTGTTGCACGACTGTCTCGCTCTTCTGGTAGACCACAGAGAACGGCGGCACGCTGTGCGTCAGCCAGACGTTTCCGCCGATCATGCTGTCGTGTCCTACCACGGTCTCACCGCCGAGTATTACCGCCTGGGCATATATGACCGCGTTGTCTTCCACGGTCGGGTGGCGTTTCGACTTCGCCATGTTCTTGTCGACGCTCAGCGCTCCGAGAGTCACACCCTGGTAGAGCTTAACGTTTTTCCCGATTATTGTGGATTCGCCGATAACAATACCCGAACCGTGGTCTATGGCGAATGAGCTTCCGATCTGCGCGCCCGGATGAATATCTATTCCCGTCAGCTGGTGGGCATACTCGGTGAGGAGTCGCGGCAGGATCGGGACCCGGACGCGATAGAGCTCGTGCGCGAACCTGTAAATCGCGATCGCCATGAAACCCGGATACGCGAGTATAACCTCGTCAACGCTCTCCGACGCCGGATCACCCTCGTTGATGGCCTCGGCATCGAGCCAGAGAGCGCACTGTATATCCGGCAGGGCTTCGACGAATCCTGCCGCGACCGCGTCCACGTCGAGCGACTTCTCTGCAAGGAACGGCGTGAGAAGCCTCCGCAGGTCCTGCTCGATCATGACAAGGCGGGCAAAAATATCGTTGTCAGAATGATTCGAGTCAGGGCTGAAATGTGGGAAGAGCGTCGCGAGGAGCTTTTCCGCGAACTCCTGCGTCCTCCGCTTTGCCTGTATTCCGAAGGAACTCTGGTCCGGAACCTCGTGAAGATTTCTGAGAATCTCCTGTGCTACCTGTTTCGTATTTGTTTCCATGATGCTTTGATGACTTCCTATTACTTTGGATACGACCTCACTTAACGATCCATTCCGCTGGAAACGGAGCCTTTTTTATTTTGTTCAGTGCGGTGTATTCAAGATAGATAACGAGAGAAGTAAACTCAAAGTTCAACGATCTGCGAAGGCGCTGGAAACGAGCGACGATTTTCCGGTCAATCCAATATTTCATCACCCCAATAATCGGTAATTCCGGGCCAGCCCTCCCGGTGATCCGATCGACGGCTCACTCCGCCTGAAATGTCCCCCAGACTTCCCTCAACGCCCCTGAAATCTCACCCAGCGTCGCGTAACTTTCCACCGCCTCTATGATTGCCGGCATAAGATTCGTCTTGCCGTTGGCCTCTTGCTTCAACCTCTCCAGGCACTTTTTCACGTTCTCCGTGTTCCGCTCTTTCTTTAAACTCTTCAATCTCTCTGCCTGCGTTTCCCTCACCTTCAGGTCGGGCTCAAATATCTTCGGCTCCGCTTTGTCGGTATCCGTGAATTCGTTCACACCGACGACAATTTGCTCCTTCGCCTCTATCTTCTTCTGGTATTCGTACGCGCTCTTCGCGATCTCAGCCTGGAAGTATCCCACTTCTATCGCCTTCACGGCACCGCCCATCGACTCCACTTTGTCCAGATATTTCTTCACGCCGTTCTCGATTTCATCCGTCAGCTTCTCGATAAAATAGGAGCCCGCGAGCGGGTCGATTGTGTTCGGGACTCCCGATTCGAAAGCGATCACCTGCTGCGTCCGGAGGGCAAGCCTCACCGATTCTTCGGTCGGAAGCGCGAGAGCCTCGTCGCGGCTGTTCGTATGGAGTGATTGGCACCCGCCGAGTACTGCCGCGAGCGCCTGGTATGTAGTGCGCACAACGTTGTTATCGATCTGCTGGGCCGTCAGCGTCGAGCCGGCGGTCTGCGCATGGAACCTGAGCTTCATAGCTTCCGGGTCCTTGGCTCTGAACTTCTCCCTGGTGATCCACGCCCAGACTCGCCGGGCAGCACGAAACTTCGCGACCTCCTCAAAGAAATCGTTGTGCGCGTTGAAGAAGAAAGAGAGCTGGCTCCCGAATCTGTCGAAGTCCAGTCCCGCAGTTTGCGCGGCCCTGACGTACTCGATGGCATTTGCGAATGTGAACGCGAGTTCCTGCACCGCCGTCGACCCTGCCTCACGTATATGATAACCACTGATCGAAATCGTGTTCCAGCTAGGAAGGCTCGCGGCACAGTAAGCGAAAATATCCGTTACAAGCCTGAGCGAAGCGGCCGGAGGATAGATGTATGTTCCGCGTGCGATATACTCTTTGAGAATGTCATTCTGTATCGTGCCGGAGATCTTCTTCAGGTCAGCGCCCTGTTTTTTCGCAACCGCTATGTACATCGCGAGAAGAATAGCGGCGGTGGAGTTGATAGTCATCGAGGTGGTTACTTTCGAGAGGGTGATATTCTCGAAGAGCCGTTCCATATCCTCGAGCGAGTCGATGGCGACTCCGACCCTTCCGACTTCCCCTTCGCTCATGGGGTCGTCGGAATCGTAACCCATTTGCGTCGGGAGATCGAACGCCACGGAGAGGCCGGTTATTCCCTGGTCAAGCAGGTATCTGTATCGTTTGTTGGATTCCTCGGCGCTCCCGAAACCGGCGTATTGCCGCATTGTCCACAGTCTGCCGCGGTACATCGTCGGGTAAACCCCTCTCGTGAACGGGTACTCTCCCGGGAAACCGAGCTTTTCAAGGTAGTCGAAATCCTCCGGGCCGTAGACTCTCTCCACGGTAATACCCGAGCCGGTGCTAAGCGTCTTCCCCGAGCCGACTTCCTGATTGGTTCCGCCGATATTACGGTTCGATTTTTCAGTCAATTGCCGCGCCTCTTCTCCTGTTTCCCTTTCACCTCTTTGCCTCTTCTCCTTTTCACCTATTTATCTCTTTCCCCACAATCGTAAATCATAAATCTTCGACCGTAAATCTTATCCCTCCAACCTTTTCACCTACTTACCTCTTTTCCCAACAATCGTAAATCATAAATCTTCGATTCTAAATCTTATCCTTCCAACCTCTTCGCCTATTAACCTATTAACCTTTTCTCCTTTTCACCTTCTAACCTGTTTTCATAACTACATCGATAAGCGTGAAGAGAAACAGTCCGACGCTCAGATAAGCGTTCATGTTGAAAAAGGCGAAGTTCAGTTTGGTAAGGTCGTCCGGCTTCACGATCCGGTGCTGGTGGATCAGGGTAATGCCCACGACCACGAGGCCGATCAGATAAAGGCCCCCCAGAGGGAGGATTAGCTTCAGTGAAACCAGAAGCGCGAACGCAACGACATGCAGCGCCGACGATACTATCAGCGCCTTATTGACTCCGAGCGCTTTCGGCATCGAGAAAAGGCCGACCTCGTCATCGTAATTGAGGTCCTGCAAAGAGTATATAATATCGAAGCCCGCTCCCCACGCTACGACGGTCAACCCGAGTATTACCGGAGCGAGCGCAAACTCGCCGGCGATTCCTAGCCACGCCCCGAGAGGCGCGAGTCCCATCCCCAGGCCGAGGAAGATGTGCGAAAGCCAGGTGAATCTCTTTGTGAAAGAGTAGAAAAAGACCACCGCGAGCGCGACCGGCGAAAGATAGAAGCAGAGCTGGTTGAGCTCATGCGCGGCTAACACGAGGAGCAGCGACGCGCCGATGACGAACAGGGCCGCCTCGCCCACCGATATTTTCTCGGCTGGTATCTCGCGGTTTTTAGTGCGAGGATTCTTCGAGTCGAACTCCCTATCGACAATCCGGTTGAATCCCATCGCGGCGGACCTGGCTCCGACCATTGCAAGGATTATCCAGAATATCTTGAGCAATGTGACTTTGTGGCTGAAGGAGGCAAGGACAACGCTGGTGAGCGCGAAAGGCATCGCAAAAAGCGTGTGTGAGAACCTTATCATCCTCCCGAAAACGATTATGCGCTCTAATATCTTCCTCATAGGCGTACAAAATTACCGCCGCGGCGCCGAAATTACAAAGAGAGAGGAAAAGTGGACTTGCATGCTCATATCCGTATTCCAGGCGACCAAACCTGAAAGCTTTCCCTCCACCTGTGCGCGGCTGCGAACAAAAAAAAGGCGGCGCAACTGAACGCGCCGCCGGTGTTTAGCGAAGGCTCTCCCGCCTTTCGCTTCGTTGCTCATTCCTTGTAGATACTTATTCCGCCATTGGTCGTGTGGAGATACATCTCATTTCCGCCGTTATTGATCTTTCCTTCAAGCCTCTTGCCGCTGAAATGCCCGTTGATGGTGATCGGGAAATCGGTGTGAATCCCTCCGTTTGTCGTGTGAGCGTACACGTCAGCATTAATTCCCTCGGGGCAATACACAGAGATTCCGCCGTTCGTCGTTTCGAGCTTAAGTTCCTTAAACTGAACAACGTCGCTGACGCGCGCTGTAATTCCGCCGTTTGTCGTGGAGCCTTCAACTTCTCCGCCTACATCCTGGAGTTCTATCCGGCCGTTCGTCGAGTGCGCCTTCACTTTGCCGACGACCGCCCTGACCGTGACGCTGCCGTTTGTCGAGCCGACGTCGAGCCGGACATTCGCCGGGACTTTCAGGACGTATTCAACGCCGCCGTACCTCGATCCGCCGTGGAAAAGCCAGTAGAAGAAACCGCCGCCGAAATCGTGAGGGTAGTGGGTCTTGACTTCAAGGAAATCGTCGCCAGAGTTGATATCAACCCTCAGATCCGCGAAATATTCGTCGGCCTCTTCGCTGTCGCTGGCCTTTACGGTTTTCGTAATCTCGAGTGAAACCTGATTCTTGTCCCACGCCTCTACTTTTATCGACCCGTTCACGTTTTCTACCGTCACTTTGCCATTCGGTGAAATTGTGAAAAACCTCGTCTCAGTCCTGGAAAATTTCTCCGCTGATGCCGTTGAAATAAGGACAAATAGCCCAAGGATCGCTCCGAACAGTATCCTTTTCATCTCGCCTTCTCCAATTTTGTGATGCCTCGCAGTTGAAACACATTCCTACCTACGACACTCTATCCGCGAAGGTTTCACCATAGGACATATTTCTTCGTTGCCGGTGACAAAAAGAAAAGGGCAGGAATCTCTTCCTGCCCTTGTGAAAAGTGAATATTTTTACTCGATCAGACGAACAAAGGCGCCAAAACGAGCGTAATCGTCGCCAGCAGTTTTATCAAGACATGAAGCGAGGGTCCCGCCGTGTCTTTGAAAGGGTCGCCCACAGTGTCTCCCACAACCGCGGCCTTGTGCGGCTCGCTCTTCTTACCGCCGTACATTCCGGTCTCGATGTATTTCTTGGCATTGTCCCATGCGCCGCCGCCGTTGTTGAGAAGTATCGCCATGAGTATTCCGGCAATCGTGCCGACCATAAGGAGCGCCGCCACGGCCTCCGCACCGACATTAAACCACCTGAAGATTACTCCGACAGCGATTGGTGTTCCGACCGCAAGAAGGCCGGGGCCAACCATACTGCGCAGCGCAGCGCGCGTGACAATATCAACCGTGCGGCCGTAATCGGGTTGTTCCGTGCCGGCGAGGATACCGGGCTTCTCCCTGAACTGCGCCCGCACATCGTTGATGACGAAGTACGCGGCTTTGCCGACTGCCTTTATCGCGAGCGAGCTAAAAAGAAATACCAGCGCAGCTCCGAGAAGCGCCCCGACGAACACTTCGGGCTTCGCGATGTTCACGGAGGTCATCGCCGGCAGGCCCTTCTCCTTCAGAAGAACATTCACGTCGTCGATATATGCCGAGAAGAGGAGGAACGCCGCAAGCGCAGCGGAACCGATGGCGTAGCCTTTCGTCAAAGCCTTCGTCGTGTTGCCGATCGCGTCGAGGCGGTCGGTCTTCTTTCTGACATTCTCCGGCTGACCGCTCATCTCCACTATTCCGCCGGCATTATCCGTGATGGGTCCGAATGTATCCATCGCCAGGATATATGCCGCCGTCCCGAGCATTCCCATCGTGGCAACCGCGGTACCGAAGAGTCCCGCGTGCGGAATTCCGGTCGCGAGTCCGAGGTAATATGAGCCGATGATCGCGGCTGATATGACAATAACTGGCATCCAGGTTGACTCGAGTCCGACCGCGAACCCGGTGATGATGTTTGTCGCAGGCCCGGTCTGAGACGCTTCAGCGATGGACCTAACAGGCCTGTATTTATACTCGGTGAAATACTGCGTAATAAAGACAAAGGCTATGCTGGTGACAATTCCCACAACACCCGCCGCGAAAAAGAAAAGCCAGGCGTTTGGCGCTTCCGGCGTGTCCAGGAGCCAGCGCGAGCCGATGAAGAAGCCAACGGCCGCGAGTATTGATGTGATGTAGTAGCCGCGGTTCAAAGCCTTCATCGGATCCACGTCTTCCTTTGTCCTGACGGCCATCACGCCGATTATGGACGCGATAAGTCCGAACGCACGTACGACAAGCGGGAACATAATGACACCTATGTCATGATGAAAAGCCGGAAGATTATACAGCGCGACGCCGAGTATCATCGCTCCGATATTCTCGGCCGCCGTCGACTCAAAAAGGTCGGCACCACGGCCAGCGCAGTCGCCGACGTTGTCGCCCACGAGATCCGCGATCACCGCGGGGTTACGCGGGTCGTCTTCAGGAATACCGGCTTCGACCTTTCCGACGAGGTCAGCGCCGACGTCGGCAGCTTTGGTATAAATTCCGCCGCCGAGCTGCGCGAACAGCGCCACGAACGACGCGCCGAAACCGAATCCCACTATCATAAAGGGTATCTTCTCGATCGGCGTGCCCATAACCTGCAGCGCTCCGAAGAGTCCGCCGACACCGAGAAGGCTCATAGCCACCACGAACAAACCGGAGACGGCACCGCCTCTCATCGAAATTTGAAGGGCACGGTTGAGTGACGTCATTGCCGCGCTAGCGGTCCTCGTATTCGCCCTTATTGAGACAAACATACCGATATAGCCGGCGATTCCGGAGCAGAGCGCTCCGAAGAGAAATGCGAGCGCGGTGTATGAGGCCAGACGCACAGGGTCGACCGGGTCGTTCGGCATCGGGTTTCTCACGAACGCGTAAAGCACAAATATGATTCCAGCTGTTACAACACTCAGCATTGCGATCGTCGAGTATTGCCTTCTCAGAAACGCCTCGGCTCCCTTGCGGATGGCGTCCCCGATTTTTTGCATCTCCGGTGTCCCGCGGTCTTGTTTCATTATTCGAACAGCGAGGTACACCGCGAACAGAAGCGAGAGTACGCTAATCGACAGAATTAAGGCTAATTCCACAATCGTTCTTCCTCCTTTACGGTTATTATTGTTTGGAATAACTGAAGAAAAAAAAGGCGTGATTCGTATTATCACGCCTTCAAAGAAAGAATCGTTATTGGCAGCCTAACGATTTCTGTAGCTTGATCATTTGATCGTTCTTGGGATCGGTCTTCAATACTATCTTTATCTCTTTGCAGGCCTCATCGATCTTACCCATAAGCGCATAATCCTGTGCCAGCAAGGCGTGTGTCTTTGATTCCTTCGAGTCGTACTTAATGGCGATCATCAGGTTTTGTAGAGCGTCCTCGTAGAATTTCTTTGCATCGTCGGGGCGGTCCTTTGACAACTTGCTTCCGGTAATGATCTCGTAAAGCGCGGTCTGTCTGTACGCCTCATTCAGATCAGTAGAATGATCGGCGGAAGTGTCGCCTGTGGCTATCTTTATAAAATTCTGGTAAACATCTTTCGCGCCTCCGAGTGAATCGTCGAATATAAGCGCCCTCGCCAACCAGAGGTTACCCTGGTAGTTGTCCGGTTTCTGTTTCACGACTTCTCTAAGAGCGGAAACCGCGTCCTGGTAATTCTGGATTTCCCACAAGACGGGCGGAATCTTCCTGGAAGATCTCGATACCCTTGGTGGTGTGCTCTGAAGAGTATAGCGTGTTTGGAAGGGCCACGCCCGAACAAAAAAGGCTCGATGGCGAAGGCCCTGGCAGGGGCTCGCTGGCCATGTGGCTGGCCATGACCGGCGACGGTGTTAATGATGTATTGGCTATCAAAGACGCCGACTTCGGAATTGCCATGGGTTCCGGAGCTGATGCTTGCCGTGCCGTTGCCCAGCTCATTCTCCTCTCCAACAACTTTGCGGTACCTCCAAGCGTGATTGCAGAGGGTAGGCAAGTCATCGCCAATATTGAGCACACGGCGAATCTATTTATTACCAAAACGGCCTACGTCTTCGGTCTGGCTCTGGCAGTAGCACTGGCTCAAGTCCCGTTTCCGCTTTTGCCTCGTCACGTGACCCTTGTCGGCATGATCACGATAGGCCCGCCGGCTCTTGTTCC
>CAWEBD010000098.1:0-27625 GCA_963806435.1 uncultured Bacteroidota bacterium | reverse complement strand
CCAGACGGTAGGCGGTGTCCTCGTTGAGCGCTTCAATGCGCCTGATACGATCCAGAAAGCGCCTGCCGTTTGTACTCGCCCATCGCCGCGTACTCGCCGCAGACCTTCAGAAGCTGATAAATGGCGACAAGCTTCTGGCGCGCGGCGGCGCTGTTGGCGGTCAATATCGGGCGCAGATAGTCGCTGCGCTCGAAGAGCCACGTCGTCAGAAGTGTCCATGGTGAGGCTTTCGAAAGGCCCTCCAGTTGCGAACCGAGATTGGCGAGGCCCGCGCGGCCGGATTCGCTCAACCCGTCGATTTCCGAAACCCGGCCCAAGGCCTCGAAGAGCGAGACGCGGTTTGCTTCCGCTCCAGCGAAGAACCGCCAGCGCGTCGTCCCTCGGCACCTGATATTCCGGCAGGGCAGCCACACGGACGAGGCCGATGCCGCCGTACTCCGCGTCAAGCGCGACGAGCGAGAGAAGGTCGCGTATCTCGCCGCGCTCGAAAAGATCGCCAAGGTAAAGGAGAGGAACGCCGAGCTGTTCCAGCACGGCGGTCACGCGGGCGAGCGTAAGGTGGGAACGCGCCAGAATGGCCTGATCGGCGTATGGGACCCCGCCGCCGCGAAGCCTTTCGATGGCATCCCGGACGGCCTCTCCTTCGGCGGCGAGGGTCGGAGCGACGGTGAGAGTCACCTGACCGGGATGACGGCGGCCGCCGCCTCCAGCGCCTGCGCGGTCAGCTCGCGCCGCCAGCCCCTCGCCGGCAGCCCGTGCAGATCGGTCCCACGCACCTTGACAGCATAGGGCACCGCGAGCCCGCCGGCCAGTTCGCGCGCCATCAGGCCGTGAGGATACGCGAACGTGGCCAGGACGACGTCGAACGAGGCCGGAGGGCCGAGCTTCAGCGCCCGCCGCGCCGCCGAGAGCCCGCCGCGCCAGAGGCGCCGCCGTCCGGCGACGGGCGCATACCAGAAGACCGGGTGGTAGACCGTGATGCCGTCCAGGAACCGCTCCGCCTTGCCCGGCAGCGCCGCCAGAGCCGGCCTCTGCACCATGCGCGGCCAGGCGAGCGGCTCGATGACGGTGACGCCGCAGAGCGCCGACAGGCACTGGAACTGCCGCCGATGGAACGGCCCGCGCCACGGCTCGTAGCGGTTCGGAAAGTCAGAGGTCAGGACCAGGCAGTTCATCCGCGGCCTTCCGTTCGTTCGCGCCGGGTGCGCGACCGCACCGATAGAGGGGAATTCTACCGATGGCCGGGACCATTTGTCGAACGCGGACGGCAGTCTGTCCGCCGGCCGTTTTGACAGCCGCACCCTGGCGGTGCTATAGTCCACCGGATCCGGCCGCGAGCGTCAGCCCAGGAGCTGTGACGGCATGTGCGGCATATGTGGCATCTTCAACTACGGCACGCCGCGCCCCCGTGACGGCCGAGCTCCTCGTCCGAATGCGCGACACGATGCTCCACCCGCGGGCCGGACGACGCCGGCGTCTGGGTCAGCCCGGACGGCGCCGTCGGCCTCGGTCACCGCCGGCTCTCGATCGTCTTTCTGATGAAGTGTTGCAGGAAATTTCACAAATCGTCAGGCAGATCGGCAAGACGCCGATCGTGACGTAGGGATACTCCGGGGTTCGTGGTGAACCGGTGCGCGCGGCATTTCTACCTGGAGCCGCTCCGCTTTCTATCCGAGAGGCTGGGCGGCTCGAGGAAATAGATTTCGCCTTCGAGTCGGCTAATTTCCCCATGGGGCCGTTCAGGCTGCTCGACCTCGTAGGCGTTGACGTGAATTTCCTCGTTTCAAAATCGATATACGAACAGTTCTTTTTTGAACCCAGGTTCAGGCCGGTCATACTGCAGCAGAAGATGGTTGAATCCGGCCTCCTTGGGCGAAAGACGGGGAAAGGGTTCTATAATTACGATGGCGAGACGCACCGCGCCGCTTTGAAGATAGAACGGAGGGACGCTTTCATAAGCGAGGCTTTCAGGGAGATGGCGCACAAAATCTCCGCCAAGCTGGAACTAAAGAATCCTCTTAACGACTCACAGCACCTCATACTCGCGAGGACGATATCCATGCTGATAAACGAGGCGCACCTGATGCTGGAGGAGGGTATCGCCGACGGAGAATCCATCGACCTTGCCCTGAGGCTCGGGACGAACTTCCCGAAAGGGCCGCTCGAGCTCTCCGATTCGATAGGTAAATATCTGATAGCTGAGTTTCTTCAGATCATGCGCCGCACCTACGGCGACGCCTACAGGTCCAGCCTTATGCTGTCGCATTAGAAAGGAGAATGGGATGCGAGCGAGGATTCTTCCGTATATGTTTCTACTTCTGTTTTCCGTCCCGGTGTTTGCGCAGCCGCAGGTCTATCAGTTCAAGGAATTCCAGCGCTTCCTTCCGGAGGGCGATTTCGAGAACTATTCGAGGGGAAAGACGACCGGCGAGACATCTTCTATGATGGGCTTTTCGACATCATGGGCCCAGGTCGTCTACCGGTTATCGACGGACACATCCAGTAGCTCGATCTCGGTGAAGATAACGGACATGATCAGCTTACCTTCATATATGAATGTCACGGGGGATATCGATAAGGAAACCGAAACGGGCTACGAGAGGACAGTGCTATATAAGGATATAAGGATCCTCGAGACCTTCGACAGCGTGTCCCGTATGGCAAAACTTCACCTTCCGGTTGCCAGCCGGTTCCTTGTGGAAATCACCGGCACCGGACTGGAAAGTACAAAGTCTTTGTTCGACATTCTCGGCAAGACCGACATTGAAGGACTCATCAAACTCGCCCAACCTGCAGGCTCTCCTTGACGACGAACCCACATCGCGGACGGAGGCCGGACCGTTTTTGGCTTGCCGTCTCCTTTTCTGAAATCCTTACGCGAAAATTATTGTTCCGAATATATGAGTGAATCCCGTCCCCGTGCATACATAGTCGCGGCATTAAGGACTCCGGTTGGTAAATACGGCGGTGTGCTCAGAAGCGTCAGGCCGGACGACCTCGCGGCGATAGCCATCGGCGCCATCGTCGACAGAACTCGGATCGATGCGGCGAAAATCGACGAAGTGATAATGGGGTGCGCTAATCAGGCGGGGGAGGACAACAGGAATGTTGCCGAATGTGAACACTGCTCGCTGGGCTTCCGTACAGTGTGCCGGCATACACCGTCAACCGCCTGTGCGGCTCGAGCCTGGAGGCTGTGAACTCAGCCGCCAGAATGATACAGAACTGGTGATGCCGAATGCATAAGCGGCGGTCGAGAGCATGTCGCGCCACCGCGAAGAACTCGACCGGGGAGGCTTTGTTCGGAGATCTGCATACTACACGGCACCGCCTGGAGGTTTCCGAACCCGAAGCTGGCCGCCCGCTTCCCGCTCCAGACATGGGAGACCGCTGAGAACCTCGCGGAGAGGTACCATATCCGGTGTCGCTGGACCGACGAGGAAGAGTTAAGCCTGATTTTTTGCTATGAAAAAATACAAAGTAGAATGAGCTACTACAAGTCCCTTCAGCTTTGTCCCCACAGCAAATAGCATCCTTTACACCGGAGCAAAACCTGTTTTTGCAGATATAGAACCAGATACGTTTAATATAGATCCTGAGACTAAGGAGAAAATCACTTCAAAACGAGGGCAATTATGCCAGTACACCTGTACGGACACCCGCAGAATATGAAAGCCATAATGGGATTGCCAAGATAATAAGCTTGTTGTGATCGAAGATGCCTGCCAATCCCACGGTGCGGAGTGCCTTGGAAGAAAGGTCGGGTTCTGGAACAGGAGCATTCAGCTTTTATCCGACAAAAAAATATGACAACCGGCGGAACGTCCTGCCACTACAGACATTAAAGAAATGAGAGAAAGCAAAAATGATCCGAGCCCACGGCTCAAAGACTCCGCTATCTGCATGGACGGATTTTAAACCTGCGTATGACTGATATTGCAGCTGCAATCGGGCTTGTGCAGCTTGGGAAACTGGAGCAAATTTACCAAAGACAGGCAGAGAAATGCAGGAATGCTCAGTGGGCTCAAAAAATATCCGGACTTATACCTCCAGTTACAAAAGCCGGTCTCTGTAACCGACATTTTCCACCAATACCTTGTCAGGGCCCAAAAGAGCATTTTAACTGGCAGCTTTCCTGAAAGAAAAAAGAAATAGGAACAGGAGTCCATTATCCGATACCCATTCACAAACAGCCTTACTACAAGGAACTTGGATACAAAGACTCCCTGCCGGTCTCAGAAAAAAGCAGTCGAGGAGGTTCTCTCTCTCCCAGTACACCCTGCATTATCCGGAGCTGACGTGCAGAAATAGTCGAAGCAACCAGAGAATTTTATGCAAAGGATTGAGCATTTTTCCAGCCACTGCAGTTTCAGAAATAGGAAGTGATACTTTTGATCAGAGTAGGAGTAATAGGCACAGGTGCAATGGGACAGAACCACGTAAGGATTTACAGTGAAATGGAGGCTGTGGGGATCTCGGATGTAGACCAGAAGCGCGTCGAAGCTATGGCTGCACAATTCAAGACACAAAAGGCATATACAGATTATAAGAAAATGTTTGCGTAAGTGGGCTCTATGCGGTAAGTGTAGTCTTGTGTCCTATAAAACTGCACAAGCAAGTCGTACTCGATGCCCTCATGCAGGAATCGACGTCCTTGTGGAGAAACCGATCGCAGATACGACCGAAAACGCTGACCTGATGATCGCAGCCGCAAAAAATGCGGGAAAAATCCTGATGGTAGGACACATTCGAGCGTTTTAATCCGAGTCATACGTCTTAAAGAAATCATAGACTCAGGCATTCTGGTAAGATAGTTTCAATCTCGACCAAACGAGTGGGCCCCTATACCCCGAGGATAAGAGATGTGGGAATAATTCTGGATATCGGAGTCCACGATATAGATATTATCTCATACCTTTACGGCAAGAAAATAAATAGCGTCTATGCTATTGCGGGTGCAGATATCCACTCATTTGAAGACCATGCCTCAATTATCCTGCGTATGGATCATAACTTTGCAGGGGTTGTGGAAACAAACTGGCTGACTCCCCATAAGGTACGACAGCTCACAGCAATAGGAGTCAAGGGTGTTGCATATCTGGACTACATCAATCAAACAGTACAACTTCATGACAACGGATGGATAAGAAAAGCTAAAGTGGAACAAAGCGAACCCCTGAAAAACGAACTAAAGTATTTCATAGACTGCGCTGCAACAGGAAAAACCTAATCCCTGTGGAGAAGACGGAAAACATGCCCTTGAAGTAGCAATGGGCAGCGGCGGATAAGGTCCTATCAAGAGAAAGATTAATTGAAGTAGGAAAATAAACCGGAAAAGACCCTGAGAAAGCAAAATCACAAAAACTTCTCGAACAGAAAAAAATCTGAAAAACAATTTGAAAAGTGATAATTATGGATAAATTAGAAAAACCTCTCAAGGAACGCGCCGATAAAAAATAGGCCGCTGGGGATGGGTTATGTAGGCATCCCTGCAGCGGTTCTTTTCGGCAGATGCCCCATGTTTTGACAACGTGTTTGGTTTTCAGCGTAACTCAAAAAGTTCAGGTTACAAAATTGATATGATCAACCGGGAGAATGCCCTCTCAAAGGGGAGAAGCCCCGGCTCGATGACCTTCTTGCCAGGGTAGTAAAGGCTGGGAAGTTCGAATGCACTTCCTATCCAAGAATTTCCGAACTTGATGCAGTTACCCTTGCAATTCAGACTCCTTTTGCAAATCCAAAAGACCTGGAACCCGATTTTTCCGCACTTATTGACGGCATTAAAAATGCAGGGAAATATCTGAGACCAGGCATGCTTGTAGTGTGCAGCAGTCTCAATTCCCCCGGCAACAACCGGAAGGCATGGCAAAACAAATCCTTGAAGAATCCGGCTTGAAAGCAGGAGAAGACTTTGCCCTTGCCCATGCTCCTGAAAGGGTAACGGCTTGGAAGGCTTTTGAAAAATATCAGGGAACATGACCGGATAGTGGGCGGAATCAATGAAGTGAGTACCAGGCGCAGTTGAGCCACATCTCCGTGCTGTAGGAAAAGTGATTCCTATGAGTACAACTGCAGCCGAGGTCACAAAAAAACTGCGGAAAATACTTTCCGTGACCTTCAGATTGCAGCAATCAACCAGTTAGCCATGGGTATAAATGTGTATGATGTCAGGACCGGTGTGGATAGCTTAAAAGGAGAAGGTATTACAAGAGCTGTCCTCTGGCCCGGCGCAGGCGTCGGAGGTGACTGTCTTACTAGGTAGATTACCACCTAAGAGGGGTCAAGATCGGGAATGGGCAGCTGGACTATCCTGAAGGAGCAGATTCATCTTTGAACCTTTCATCTTCTTCCCGGTTCTTCAAGGGTAGCAGAAGTAAGGTTGACATATGAAAGGCATGAAATATTGACTTTTGTGCAAGCCATAGAGTGAATCGTGCTTCTTCAGGACAGCCCAGTTGCCCATTTCCGATCTTGACCCCTCTTCCAGGTGGTAAGTGTCCTTGGTCAGAGAGTGGCCTCCGACGCTCGCCGGGCCAGAGGACAGCTCTGTAATACCTTCTCCCTTGAAGCTATCCACACCTGTCCTGATACCACACACATTCATACCCATGGCTTCACAGTAAAGAGCTAACTGGTCGAATGCCGCAATCTGAAGGTCGCGGAAAGTATTTTCCGCAGTTTTGTGACCTCGGCTGCAGTTGGACCCATAGGAATCACTTTTCCTATCAGCACGGGGGAACATAGCTCAACTGCCGGAATGGTACCCACTTCATTGATTCCGCCCACCATCCGGTCATGCTCCCTGATATTTTCCAAAAGCCTTCGAACCATGACCCTTTCAGGAGCATGGGCAAGGGCAGTTTCTCCCCCGTTTTTCAAGCCGGAATCTTCTTCAAGGATTTGTTTTGCCATGCCTTCGGTTGTACCAGGCGTGATTGGGACCAGCACTACAAGCATGCCGGTCTCAGATATTTCCCTGCATTTTTAATGCCGTCACTAAGTGCGGAAAAATCGGGTCCAGGTCTCTGGATTTGCAAAAGGAGTCTGAATTGCAAGGGAACTGCATCAAATTCGGAAACTCTGAAAAATCCGTAGTGCATTTGAACTTCTCAGCCCTTACGACCCTGCAAGAAGGTCATCGAGCCCGGGCTCTTCCCCGAGAGGGCATTCCCCCGGTCGAGCATATCGATTTTGTAACCTGAACTTTTTGAGTTGCGCTGAAAACCGAAAACGTTATCAAAACATGGGGCATCTGCGAAAAGAACCGCTGCAGGGATGCCTACGTAACCCATCCCCAGCACTTCTATTTTTTTATCGGGCCGCGTTCCTTGAGAAGTTTTTCTAATTTATCCATAATTATCACTTTCCAAATTGTTTTTCAGATTTTTTCTGTTTCAAGAAGTTTTTGTGATTTTGCTTTCTCAGGGTCTTTTCCGGTTTATTTTCCTACTTCAATTAATCTTTCTTCTTGATAGGACCTTATGGCTGCCATTGCTACTTCAAGGGCATGTTTTCCGTCTTCTCCGCAGGGATTAGGTTTTTGCCTGTTGCAGCGCAGTCTATGAAATACTTTAGTTCGTTTTTCAGGGGTTCGGTTTGTTCCACCTTAGCTTTTCTTATCCATCCGTTGTCATGAAGTTGTACTGTTTGATTGATGTAGTCCAGATATGCAACACCTTTGACCCTATTGCTGTGAGCTGTCGTACCTACTGGGGAGTCAGCCAGTTTGTTTCCACAACCCCTGCAAAGTTATGATCCATACGCAGGATAATTGAGGCATGGTCTTCAAATGAGTGGATATCTGCACCCGCAATAGCATAGACACTATTTATTTTCTTGCCGTAAAGGTATGAGATAATATCTATATCATGGACTCCGATATACCAGAATTACTCCCACATCCCTTATCCTCGGGTTATAGGGGCCCACTCGTTTGGTAGAGATTGAAACTATCTTACCCAGAATCCCTGAGTCTATGATTTCTTTAAGACGTTCTGACTGCGGGATTAAAACGCTCAATGTGTCCTACCATCAGGATTTTTCCCGCATTTTTTGCGGCTGCGATCATCAGGTCAGCGTTTTCGGTCGTATCTGCAATCGGTTTCTCCACAAGGACATCGATTCCTGCATCAAGGGCATCGAGTACGACTTGTTTGTGCAGTTTTGTGGGCACGACTACACTTACCGCATCAAGCCCTTCAGCAAACATTTTCTTATAATCTGTATATGCCTTTGTCTTGAATTGTGCAGCCATAGCTTCGACGCGCTTCTGGTCTACATCCGAGATCCCGGCAAGTTCCACGCCCTCCATTTCACTGTAAATCCTTACGTGGTTCTGTCCCATTGCACCTGTGCCTATTACTCCTACTCTGATCAAAAGTATCACTTCCTATTTCTGAAACTGCAGTGGCTGGAAAAATGCTCAATCCGTTTGCATTTAAAATTCTCTGGTTGCTTCGACTATTTTCTGCACGTCGGCTCCGGATAATGCAGGGTGTACAGGGAGAGAGAGAACCTCCTCGACTGCTTTTTCTCGAGACCGGCAGGGAGTCTTTGTATCCAAGTTCCTTGTAGTAAGGCTGTTTGTGAATGGGTATCGGATAATGGACTCCTGTTCCTATTTCTTTTTCTTTCAGGAAAGCTGCCAGTTGATCCCTCTTTTGGGCCCTGACTGCAGTGTATTGGTGGAAAATGTGGGTACAACCGGCTTTTGTAACTGGAGGTATAAGTCCGGATATTTCTTTTAGCCCGGCTGAAAGATTCCTGCATTTCTCTGCCTGTCTTTGGTAAATTTGTCCAGTTTCCCAAGCTGCACAAGCCCGATTGCAGCTGCAATATCAGTCATACGCAGGTTGAAACCCAGCATTTCATGCAGACTAGCGGATCTCTGAGCCGTGGGCTCGGATCATTTTTGCTTCTTCTGCGATTTCTTTTAATGTCTGTAGTGAGCATTCCGCCTTCGCCGGTTGTCATATTTTTTGTCGGATAAAAGCTGAATGCTCCTGTTCCGAAGCTTCCGACCTTTCTTCCAAGGCACTCCGCACCGTGGGATTGGCAGGCATCTTCGATCACAACAAGCTTATTATCTTCGGCAATTTCCATTATGGCTTTCATGTCTGCAGGGTGTCCGTACAGGTGTACTGGCATAATTGCCCTGGTTTTTGAAGTGATTTTCTCCTTGATTTTCTCAGGATCTATATTAAACGTATCTGGTTCTATATCTGCAAAAACAGGTTTTGCTCCGGTGTAAAGGATGCTATTTGCTGTGGCAACAAAGCTGAAGGGACTTGTAATCACTTCGTTTTCCTTCCCTAGTCCCATAGGCAAGGATCGAGCGCGTAACTATCCTGCTCGTCGCGCCGGATATGGTACCTCTCCGCGAGGTTCTCAGCGGTCTCCCCCATGCTCTCGAGCGGGAAGCGGGCGGCCAGCTTCGGGTTCGGAAACCTCCAGCCGAGTGCCGTGTCATATGCCGTCAGATTTCCGAACGAAGCCTCCCCGGTCGAGTTCTTCGCGGTGGCATAAGGGGCGCGCGACATGCTCTCGACCCCGCCGGCTATGACGCATTCGGCATCACCGGTCTGTATCATTCTGGCGGCTGAGTTCACAGCCTCCAGGCTCGAGCCGCACAGGCGGTTGACGGTGTATGCCGGCACACTGTACGGAAGCCCCGCGAGCAGCGCCGACATTCGGGCGACATTCCTGTTGTCCTCCCCCGCCTGATTAGCGCACCCCATTATCACTTCGTCGATTTTCGCCGCATCGATCCGAGTTCTGTCGACGATGGCGCCGATGGCTATCGCCGCGAGGTCGTCCGGCCTGACGCTTCTGAGCACACCGCCGTATTTACCGACCGGAGTCCTTAATGCCGCGACTATGTATGCACGGGGACGGGATTCACTCATATATTCGGAACAATAATTTTCGCGTAAGGATTTCAGAAAAGGAGACGGCAAGCCAAAAACGGTCCGGCCTCCGTCCGCGATGTGGGTTCGTCGTCAAGGAGAGCCTGCAGGTTGGGCGAGTTTGATGAGTCCTTCAATGTCGGTCTTGCCGAGAATGTCGAACAAAGACTTTGTACTTTCCAGTCCGGTGCCGGTGATTTCCACAAGGAACCGGCTGGCAACCGGAAGTTGAAGTTTTGCCATACGGGACACGCTGTCGAAGGTCTCGAGGATCCTTATATCCTTATATAGCACTGTCCTCTCGTAGCCCGTTTCGGTTTCCTTATCGATATCCCCCGTGACATTCATATATGAAGGTAAGCTGATCATGTCCGTTATCTTCACCGAGATCGAGCTACTGGATGTGTCCGTCGATAACCGGTAGACGACCTGGGCCCATGATGTCGAAAAGCCCATCATAGAAGATGTCTCGCCGGTCGTCTTTCCCCTCGAATAGTTCTCGAAATCGCCCTCCGGAAGGAAGCGCTGCAATTCCTTGAACTGATAGACCTGCGGCTGCGCAAACACCGGGACGGAAAACAGAAGTAGAAACATATACGGAAGAATCCTCGCTCGCATCCCATTCTCCTTTCTAATGCGACAGCATAAGGCTGGACCTGTAGGCGTCGCCGTAGGTGCGGCGCATGATCTGAAGAAACTCAGCTATCAGATATTTACCTATCGAATCGGAGAGCTCGAGCGGCCCTTTCGGGAAGTTCGTCCCGAGCCTCAGGGCAAGGTCGATGGATTCTCCGTCGGCGATACCCTCCTCCAGCATCAGGTGCGCCTCGTTTATCAGCATGGATATCGTCCTCGCGAGTATGAGGTGCTGTGAGTCGTTAAGAGGATTCTTTAGTTCCAGCTTGGCGGAGATTTTGTGCGCCATCTCCCTGAAAGCCTCGCTTATGAAAGCGTCCCTCCGTTCTATCTTCAAAGCGGCGCGGTGCGTCTCGCCATCGTAATTATAGAACCCTTTCCCCGTCTTTCGCCCAAGGAGGCCGGATTCAACCATCTTCTGCTGCAGTATGACCGGCCTGAACCTGGGTTCAAAAAAGAACTGTTCGTATATCGATTTTGAAACGAGGAAATTCACGTCGACGCCTACGAGGTCGAGCAGCCTGAACGGCCCCATGGGGAAATTAGCCGACTCGAAGGCGAAATCTATTTCCTCGATGCCGCCCAGCCTCTCGGATAGAAAGCGGAGCGGCTCCAGGTAGAAATGCCGCGCGCACCGGTTCACCACGAACCCCGGAGTATCCCTCGTCACGATCGGCGTCTTGCCGATCTGCCTGACGATTTGTGAAATTTCCTGCAACACTTCATCAGAAAGAAAGTCTGTCTTCACAACTTCCACGAGTTTCATCCTGTGTGCGGGGTTGAAGAAGTGAAGTCCGGCAATCCTGTTCCTTCCGGCGCAGCCGTTCGCTATCGCGCCAATTGAAAGACTGGAGGTGTTTGAGGCAATCGGGACGCCCGGTCCGCAAATCACATCGAGCTTCGCGAAGAGCTCTTTCTTCACGGATAATTTCTCGGTTACCGCTTCGACGACAAGATGCGCCTCGGAGAAATCGGACAACTCCGTCCGCGGGTGTATCCTCGCGATTGACGCCTGAGCGTCTTCCGGCTTTATCCTCCCCTTTTCGGCTTCGCGGTGAAACTCGTTGCTTATCACCTCGAGGGAGCGTGCGATCACTTCTTTCGATACGTCGTAGAGCAGGACCTCCCACCCGCTCCTTGCGAAGGAGATCGCGATCCCGGCACCCATAGTGCCCGTACCCGCAACACCAACAGCTTTCATCAGCCCGATATAACTCCGTCTTCTTCGATTTTCTCCCAATCGGGGCGCCAGTCGGGAAGACTGAGCCCCCATTCGGAACATTTCAACCGGACCTCGTCAGAGAATGCCTTGCGCACCTCGTCGTTGTCCCTGGCTTTGAGGCCGTACTTCCTGTATACCATGTTGTGATGTGTTTTCGGTTTCCCGAAGATGTTCATCGTTCTCGGATACCACCTTTCAAGCGATGCCTGTATGTCGGTTCTTGTCGCGCGGTCGAGCGCCATCTTCTTGACCCAGAAATCGCCGTGGTTGACGTGCATCATCTCTTCCTTGAAGATGCGCTCAATTTCTCTTTTCCAAGGACCGTAACTGGATTTACGGACATCCTCCAGTTGGTGGCCGGCACCGCGGTCCATGCAGAACTGGAACATTACAAAATCGGCCCACGTGTCAATCGTGTAATAGAAAATGTTAACGCGCCTGTCGTCCGCGGCCCTCTTGTTCTTCAGCTCGTCTGCTTTGAGATCGACCCTGAGTGTGTAATCGTGTTTCGCCACGTGTGAATCGGTGTCGATTCCAAGGTCCTCCAGCAGTCGGTACATCGCGCGGGCGTGGCGTACCTCATCCTTCACTATGTTCGCGACGGCAAGCTTCTCCTCGGTGGTCGGAGCCCGCATGATCCAGGGAACATACCCGAACGCGCCCGCGAGCTCGGAGTCTGCCTGCTGCAGCATCAGGTTTGTGAGGTTCTCGAAATAATCGTCGCTCATTTCATCGACGTTCTCTATGGCTTCACCCCTTTGAATCTTCTCCCTCATCCGTTTTTCCCGTTCCTCGTTCGGCAGCTTTGATGGGTTTCTCGTCGGATCGGCAGCCATCATTGTCCTCCTCTCTGTCTTTTCGGCGGGACATGTAACGACCCGCCGTTATTGGCCTCAACGGCACGGACTATTTGCCTTTATATGACGGCGGGCGCTTTTCGACAAAAGCTCTGGTCGCCTCTCTTGCGTCCTCCGTCCGTCCGGCAATTTCCTGCATATAGGCTTCGTATTCAAGACTCTCTTCAAGCGAAGACGTCGAAGAATGTTTCAGCATCCTCTTTATGAGTGAATAAGCTTTAGTTGGGCCGTTGGCGAAGTGTTTCAGAATTTTCCCGGACTCTTCCGCGAAATCCTCGTCGGGAAAAACACGGTTGACAACGCCAAGTCTGAGCGCCTCCTCGGCAGATACTTCGCTGCCGAGAGTGGCCAGTTCAAACGCCTTAGTGTAACCGACGAGCCGCGGAAGGAAATACGATGAGCCGGAATCGGGCACGAGCCCTATCTTCACGAAAGCCTGGATGAGTTTCGCGGAGGAACTCATGACCTTAAAATCGCACGCCAGGGCAAGACTCATCCCTGCTCCCGCGGCGACGCCGTTTACCAGGGCAACCACTGGTTTCTCCATCCCGGTTATCTGGCTGATTATCGGGTTGTAACGCCTTTTCAGCGATTCTGCAAACGACGTCCCCGGTCTGACTTCCTTCAGGTCCTGACCCGCCGAGAAGGCTCTCCCGTTCCCCGTGATCGCCACGCACCTGATGTTTTGGTCGGCGGAGAAACTCTTCAACACCGATTGTATCTCGGAGGTCATCTTCTCGTTGAACGCGTTTAGCGAATCCTGCCGGTCCAACGTTAGCCTGCCGATTCCGTCTTCGACGGCAACCTTCACTGTTTCAAATTCAGGCATGTCCAAAAGATCCTACGGACTGGTATGAAATAACGTTCTGTGATTTGAATTTACGGAGATAGTTGAGGACGGACCGCATATCTTTCGGGAGGTCAGCTTTGAATACCACGTCCTCAGTGGTGGCGGGATGCGTGAAAGAAATCGACTCCGCGTGCAGCGCCGTCCGCGACAGCAAAGGCTTCTCGTCGCCTTCCGAATAATAGTTGGCTTTGACGTGCGAAAGGAAGAACGGCTTCCCGTCGCCGTAGACTTTGTCGCACATTACAGGGAGCCCGACCGACGCGAGGTGGACTCTGATCTGATGCTGCCGCCCGCTCTCCGGCATCGCCTTAACGAGCGCGTAGCCGTCGAACAGCTCTTCAACGCTGTAGTTCGTGACCGACGGCTTTCCGTGCTTCCTGTTCACCTTCATGACTCCCGGATGAGTCTGGCTTTCCGATATCGGCACGTCTATCACTCCCTCCGCCTCCGCCGGCCTCCCCACAACAATCGCCGAATAGCTCTTGTGGACGTCTCTGTGTTCGAACTGTGCGTTCATCGCCGCGTGAGTCTCCGCGTCCTTCGCGAACACTATCACTCCGCTCGTTTCTTTGTCGATTCTGTGTACCACGAATATACCGCCGAATTCCTCCTTCAGCATGTCATAAAGATTCGGAAGCGCGTGATTGTATCTGTCGGGGAGAACGAGCAGCTGAGGAGGCTTCTCCAGCACTATAATACGATCGTCCTCGAAGATGACAGACCCGTTGCGTGCCTTCAGAACATAGTCCAGTTTCCTTTTCATTCCCTCTCACTCGGAAAGTTCATTTCCCTTTCCATTGCGGCTTCCGTTTCTCGACGAAAGCCTTCATTCCTTCCTTTTGATCCTCGCTCGAAAAGAGCATGTAAAAATTCTTTCTCTCGAATTCCAGGCCGTCCTTCAGCGAAAGCTCATGCCCTTTCAGGACGGACTCCTTCGCAAGCTTCACCGCCACCGGAGATTTCGATGCGATGATGCCCGCGAGTCTCTTGGCTTCTTCGAGATATAGTTCCGTAGGAACAACCCTGTTCACCAGGCCGCTTCTCATCGCGTCCTCGGCATTTATCATCTCCCCGGTCAGAACGATTTCCATCGCCTTATATTTCCCGACCGCTCTCGTGAGCCGTTGTGTCCCGCCGGCGCCGGGCATAACACCGATGTTTATCTCCGGCTGGCCGAACTTCGCCGACTCCGATGCGACAATAATATCGCACATCATAGCCAGCTCGCATCCGCCGCCGAGTGCGAAACCGCTCACCGCGGCGACGATCGGTTTCCTGACCCGCCTGATCCTGTCCCACACGCTGAAATTATCCCTTGAGAGCATTTCCATGGTATCAGCCCGGGCCATTTCCTTTATATCGGCTCCCGCCGCGAACGCCTTCTCGTTTCCGGTAATGACGATGCAGTTTACCGAATCATCGGAGTCGAGCTGTTCCAGGCAGGATACAAGCTCGAGCATCAACTTATTGTTCAAGGCATTCAGGACATCGGGGCGATTAAGCTGGATTGTCGCGATGGGAATTTCCTTGGTGAGCATGATATTTTCAAATTCCATCGTCGCTCCGGGTTGGTGTGTGTGCCGGCATGCAGAAAATCCGCCGGATAAAGCGTTCGCGATTAGCAACTCTGAGACTTGCGGACACGCCTTCGCGATGAAACGCTCCGGCGTGACGACGCAAAAATTTAGACCCGATAGGAAAAAGAAACAAGTGCAACCTGGCCTTCACCAGAATTAAGCGCGACCGCATGATTTTCTGACAGGAATTTGCTCTTTTCCCCTCTTCATTTTAATTTCACCGCAGGATAACAAGCAAAAGGGTGGCTTAAATGAAGATGCGTTTCCAATGGGCAGCGATTGCCGTCATGGCGATCTTATCATGCGCAGCATACTCCGACGCGCAGCAAGTGACATCAAACCAGGAACTCAAGGTTTTATCCGCCACTCCGCGCGGATCGACAATCACAAGGGATCAGTCTCACACCATCGCTATCATGTTCAACAAACCCATGGTGGCCCTGAAGGCGGTCCCTGAAGACGAAAGTTCCGGTCCCCTTGTGGTAGAACCGGCAGTCAAGGGGAAGTACCGTTGGCTCGGTACGAGCACACTCACTTTCGTGCCGACCGACACGCTCCCGTTCGCCACAGTCTTCCGGGCAAGAGTCCCGGCTGGGACGAGGGCACTCGACGGCAGCACGTTGAACCAGGACTACGTATGGACATTCGAGACGCCACGGCCGCAACTCGTGAGGAGCCTCCCGTCAAACGGCGCCTCCTATATTGTCCTTCACAGGAACATTTTCCTACTGTTCAACCAGCCTGTCGACCCTTACGCCTTGAGACAATATATTTTTCTTTACAGGCAGGACAGCGTGAACAGAACCTTTCTCGCTTTCGACCTGAGACAGACCGGATGGGGAGAGGGGGACTGGTATAACCAACCGGAATATGGAATCACACTCATCCCAAAAGTCAACTTCGAGCCCGGCAAACGATACGTGGTTCAATTGAAAGCAGGACTTCCCGGCAGAACGGGAAACCTCGGCATGGCGGCGGACGGGTTCGTTTCGTTCACGACACAAAACGAGTTCAAGTTTATAGGGCTGCAGGGGACGGCGATGAGACCGGACGACGAAATCCGGTTCATCTTCTCCAATCCCGTCCAAATAAAAGAGTTGGCAAAACATCTGAAGTTTCAACCCGAAGTAGTCATCCCTGACGAGTATACAGAGGGATGGTACAGCTGGAATAGCCCGCAGCTCTCAATGCGATTGCCGTTACTCCCGGATACTACGTATACATTCGTGCTCGACAGCACGCTGAAGGACATCTTCAACAACTCGCTGGGGAGTAACGTAACCGGGACATTTATAACCCTGTCGCGAAGCCCACGGCTTTACATGGCGGGCGGAGAAGGTACGCTGGAAGCTTACGGTCAGAGGCGATACCCAGTGCGCACAAGAAATATCGACAGCGTGCGGCTGCGGATGGTTGCGATTCCGGTTGACAGCGTTATCCCCACGATGACCGGGAAGCTCAGCAAAATGGACTATACCGTCGACCGCGAATGGAACATGCGGACCAGAAGGAACGAATACATTACGTCCACTTTCGACGCGGCCGAGGCGCTGGCAGGGCGCAAACACGGATTCGTTATGGCTGAACTGAGCAGCCCCTCGCCGAAACCCGATAACTTCGAGCCGACCCGGGTCGCACTTCAGATCACCGGACTCGGAATCACGTCCAAGTATTCCCCGGAAGACAACCTCGTCTGGGTCACTCGCCTGAGGAACGCGGCACCGGTGGGAGGCGCGGTAGTACAATTAAGGGACGATCAGAACCGAATCCTGTGGACTGGAAAGACGGATGATGCCGGACTTGTTCGCACCCCGGGATGGGGACGGCTCGGCCTTAAACCCGGCCAGTGGGAACAGCCGAGGGTGTGGATATTCGCGATAGACGGAGACGATTTCGCCTTCACGAAAAGCGAAGACGGCACCGGCATCGACCCGTGGAGATTCGGTGTTGATTATGATTGGCAACCTGAATTCCAGCCCGTCGACGGAGCGTTGTTTACCGACCGGGGGCTTTACCGGGCCGGCGAAGATGTTCAAATAAAGGGTATCATCAGAAAAAGAATCGCGGACAAATGGGTGGTACAGAAAGGGGTTCCGGTCATCATGACCGTAACCGACCCGATGGGTGAGCAGGTAGCTTCGGATTCACTGAGCCTGTCGGAATACGGGTCGTTCGATACGAGTGTTAAAATAAAACCGACCGCGCATCTGGGCTATTACGGCATCACGGTCTTCACCGCGGCAACCGGCCTCGAGTATTCAGGCGGCAGTTATGAAGGGTACGATTCACCCAAGGCTCCGAAGGGCATGGTCAGAGCCGCCGCGGACGGATTCCGAGTCGAAGCCTTCCGCCCCGCCGAGTCTGAAGTCAACGTCAGATTCATCCAGCCCGAGTATATCATGGGCGATACTGTCCGGGCGGGCGTTCTCGCACGCTACCTCTTCGGTGCTCCTATGAGAAACGATAAGGTTTCCTGGAAGCTGCGGGCCCTCCCCGACTACTACAATCCGCCCGGTCACGAGGGGTTCGCGTTCGGTCCGGTATGGTGGCAGGCAGACAGAAGCGAAGTCCTCCTCACTTCAGCGGACACTTCGCTTGACGAGCGCGGGATGTTGTCTGTCTCCTACCCCGTTCAGGTCGGCAGACTGACGGGCACAAGGGAGCTCCTCCTCGAGGCGACGGCGACTTCGCCGAGCCGCCGGAGCGTAACCAGCCGCGCGAGCGCCGTCATACACGGCGGACAATTTTACGCCGGCGTAAAGTTGGCGCGATATTTCATCAAACACGGCGACACACTTCGATACGCCATCATAGCCGTACGCCCCGACGGCAGTATCTCGCCGGGAAACAAGATGACGGTAAAGCTGGTGAAACGCCAATGGATATCGGTGCGCCGGGCAGAGGTGGACGGGAGATATTTCTGGCAGACGGACCGGATGGACAGCACGATGCAGGAGTATGCGGTAACCTCAGGCGACTCGGCATTAAGTGAGGAGTTCATCCCGCCATCCGCGGGCTACTACTACCTGACAGTCGACGCCAAAGACACACTCGGCAACTTCATCAATTGCGGGGACGATTTCTACGTCACGGGCTCCGGTTACGTGGCGTGGGAGAGGTCCGACGACGACAGGATCGAGCTTGTCGCCGACAGGAAGGGATACAAGCCCGGCGACGTGGCGCGGGTAATGGTGAAATCGCCTTACGAGAAAGCGCGCGCGCTCGTGACGATCGAGCGAGACGGGATCCTCGACCAGTGGACAACCGAGCTCGTCGGGAGCGCACCCGAAATCAGGATACCGATCACGGAAAAATTCCTGCCGAACGTTTATGTGTCCGTCGTCCTTCTTCAGGGAAGGGTATCGGCGGAAGACGTGACGAATCGCCAGGAGGACGTGGGCAGACCTTCCTTCAAGATCGGTTACGTCAACCTCCCCGTTGACCCCGGGACCCACCATCTTAAAGTGACGGTGACAACCGACAAAGAAGAGTACCATCCCGGGGATTCGGTGGAAGTCACCATTTCCGTCAGGGACCCCGCCGGAAAAGGAACAAGTTCGGAAGTCGTCGTCAGCGTCGCGGACATGGGCGTGCTGAACCTGATCAACTATGAACTGAGCGACCCTTTCCTCACTTTCTTCCACATGCGACCGCTGGGAGTGTCGACCTCCGAAACTATCGTCCACATCGTGGAGCAGCGGTCTTACGGCGAGAAAGGCGAAGACGAAGGCGGCGGCGGTATGTCATTATCGGATATTCAGATGAGGGGCGACTTCAAGTTCACGGCTTACTGGAATCCGTCCGTGATAACAGATGACAGCGGAAGGGCGACGGTGAGGTTCAAGCTTCCGGACAATCTCAGCCGGTTCAAAGTCATGGCGGTAGCACAGACGATGGAGTCCGAATTCGGCGCGGGAAATTCGACGTTTCGAGTTAACAAGGAATTCCTGATCCAGGGCGCGCTCCCCAGGTTCGCGAGAGTCGGGGACGAGTTCAGCGCCGGAGTCGTGGCGATGAACTACTCAAAGGAAAAAAGCAAGGCCGTCGTGCAGGCTTCGGTCGAAGGCGATATCGGGATAAACGGGAAAACTACCGCTGAATTCGAGCTCGAGCCGGGCGAAAGCCGGGAGGTGCGCTTCGATTATTCAGCACCGCCGGAAGTCGGGTCGGCAAAGTTCAATTTCCAGGCTGCGATGGGGAAATTCACCGACGGGCTCACCATGACCATACCAATAACCGTCCCTAGAATGAAAGAATCGGTAGCCCTGTACGAAAGCACGAAAGATTCGGCGTCCCAGGCTCTTGTGATTCCTCAGGCCATTTATCCGATGCTCGGCGAGATCCAGCTGACCGCCGCGTCCACCGCCCTCTGCGGCCTGGAGAACAGCGTCGATTACCTTTTCACCTATCCGTACGGCTGCCTTGAACAGCGTTTGTCGAGCGCCCTCCCGCTCATCTTCGGGGAACAATTCGTCAAGGCTTTCAACCTCCCGGCGCTCAAGGGCAAGGACCTGCGCCAGGTTGCGCAAAGAGTCATTGACGAAGTTCCTTCCTTCATGACGAGCGACGGCGGTTTCTCCTACTGGATGGGGGACCGCTACAGCTATCCTTATCTCTCGGGCTACGCGCTCTACGCGCTTGCCGAGGCGAAACAGCGCGGATATTCGATTGACCAGCAAATGCTGAAGAGGGCGGTCGATTATTGCAGCGGTTTCCTGAGAAAAAACCAGAACCAGACTCAATTCCCGTGGGACGAACACTCTTTCCTGGCAACGAAGGCTATCATGGTGTACGCTCTCGCACTTCTCGACCACCCGGAGCCCTCGTATATCGAGCAATTGTTCACGCTGAGAGAGAAACTCCCGCTCTTCGCCCGGGCGTTCCTGCTCGAAGCGATCAACAGGACTTCTAAAAATCCGGACATGGAGAGCACGATCATCGGTGAGCTGATGAACACAATAAAGATTGCTTCGACCACCTCTCACTTCGAAGAACCGAACTGGGAGGGATTGAGATGGGTCTTCAGCAGCAACACGAGGACAACGGCAATCATCCTCCAGGCTCTTATCGAGACAGGCAACCGCGACCCCTTCCTCGGACGTGTAGTACGCTGGTTGATGGAAGATCAGAAGACCGGGCGATGGCGCTCGACCCAGGAGAACATCTACGTGGTCAGCGCGCTTTCAGAATACTTCAACACATTCGAGAACGAGACTCCGGACTTCCGGGCGAAGATAAGAATCGCCGGCAGGGATGCGCTCGACGCAGTCTTCAAAGGGAGAGAACTTAAAACGACAAGCACCGAAGAATCACTCGACTCCTTCCAGAAAGGCAAGGAACTCCCGGTGCGGATCGAGAAGACCGGACCCGGCCTGCTCTATTACGGGATACGGATGAACTACTACCCAACAAGAGACACGCTCGTCCGCGATGAGGGGATCGCGGTCATCAAGACTATATCCACCATCGACGGGAAACCTGTCGGGCAGAATTCTTCCGGAGACTACGTCCTTTCCGCGGGATCGATGTACAAGGTGACTTTGAGAATCGTCGTTCCGCAGCAGCGAAACTTTGTTGTCGTCGACGACCCTCTACCGGCCGGAGCGGAGGCGGTCAATCTGACTTTCGATACGGAGAGCGGTTTTCTGGGACGGGACCTGAACACTGGAAACTGGGAGAGCATGTACTGGAACGGAGGGTTCAACCACGTGGAACAGAAGGACGATCGCGTGCTCCTCTTCGCGTCAACGCTTCAGGCCGGCGTACACGATTACTCGTACCTGGTGCGGGCAGCCACCTACGGAACGTTCAGGATGCCTGCCACCCACGCCGAAGAAATGTATGAGCCTGACGTGTTCGGCCAGACCGCACAGAAGGCCGTTGTAGTCCGTTGAGTTCTCCGCGTTCGATTATAATCGGGCATCCATGGAAGAGCGGCGCGCTCCTGCTCGCCGTCTCTTTCATCGTCTCGGTATTCGTGCCGGTCCCGAAGTCTGAGCTCTCCCCGCTGCCGGTAATTTCCCTCAGAATAACGGACAGGAACGATGAGCCCCTGAGAGAAGTCCTTTCGGACCAGGAAGGAAGAGCATACTGGCTCCGTCCCGACGAGATTCCCCCACAATTGATCAACGCGACGATTGCGGCTGAAGACAAATACTTCTACTACCATCCCGGCATCAATCCACTGGCCATAGCGAGAGCTTTCTTTCAGGATGTAACCGCCATGAGACTGGTTTCCGGCGGTTCGACCATAACACAGCAGGTGATCAGAAATATTTACCACGAAAAAAGAAGTGTGTTCGGTAAGATCGTCGAAGCCTGGCTGGCGCTGAGGCTGGAAAGGACGATCTCAAAGAGCGAGATACTCGTCCAGTACCTCAACCGCGTCCCGTACGGCAACGGCACGTACGGAGCGGAAGCCGCCTCACGTCTGTACTTCAGAAAACCGGTCTCCCATCTCTCGATCGCGGAAGCGGCTTTTCTCGCGGCGATGCCGAACTCGCCGACCGGTTCGAATCCATACAAGGCATTCCACAGGGCGAAAAGAAGACAGCAGTTCATATTAAGAAAGATGGAGGAAGAGAAGCTGATCACGGAGGAGCAGTACAAAAGAGCCGCCAATGAACCGATAATGCTCCAGGATCCCGGAAGAGGCTTCAAGGCACCGCACTTTACCGACATGATTTTGAATTCGATTCCCCCCGGCGAGCGTTTCAGAATCTCCGTCATTAAGACGACGCTCGACTACAACATCCAGAAAGCGGTTGAGGTTTTGCTAAAGGGGCATATCTCGATGCTGAAGAAGCTTCACGTGACGAACGGAGCGGTTGTGGTCATCGATAACGCCACGTGCAACGTCGTCGCCCTCGCGGGATCCGTGGATTACTTCGATTCCCTTCGGGACGGGCAATTCAACGGGGCGCTCGCCAGAAGACAGCCCGGTTCGGCGCTGAAGCCGTTTGTCTACGGCCTGGCACTCGAGTCGGGTATGACCGCGGCGGATATTATTCCCGACATACCTTTCGCCGCGCCGACACGGACCGGATCTTTCATCCCGCAGAACTACGACAAGACGTTCCACGGACCGGTACGTTTACGGACCGCACTTGCATGCTCGTATAACGTGCCAGCGGTGCGCGTCGCACAGGCGGTGGGTGTCGACGCCGTCCTCGCCAGGTTGAGGGAATGCGGGCTGGCTTCGCTCGATCAGTCGGCCTCACACTACGGTCTCGGCGTCGTCCTGGGTGACGGGGAGGTGACACTTCTCGAGCTGACGAGAGCTTATTCCATGCTTGCGCGCGGCGGAATTTTCCTGCCGGACAGGACGATCCTCAGCTACAGGGATATAGCCGGAAACACGCACGCGTTTATTTCTGCGGACAGTTCAGAATTCGGCGGAAGCCCGAGGACGGTCTACTCCCCGCAGGTCGCGTATATCCTCGCGAATATCCTGAGCGACGAAGACGCGAGAGCACCCGCTTTCGGTTTCAATTCACCGATAAGTCTCCCCTTCCCCTGCGCGGTGAAGACGGGGACTTCGAAAGATTATAAGGACAATTGGACCGTCGGTTTTACTCCGAGGTGGACGGTCGGTGTCTGGGCCGGAAACTTCGACGCAACACCGATGCGCACCGTCTCTGGCGTCACCGGCGCGGGGCCGATCTTCAGAGACGTCATGCTTTATCTCGAACAGAATGGCAGGTGGCTCCACTTCCGGCAGCCCGACGGAATCGTCACAGTGAAAGTGTGCACGAGATCGGGAAGACTTCCGACCAAAGACTGTCCCGGCACGATGGAGGAAGTATTCATTAATGGAACGGAACCCACGGAGAAATGCGATATGCATCACGTTTACCGGATAGACGACAGGACCGGAACACTCGCGAACGTGAGCACTCCGATGGAATATGTCGAGACTAAATTGGTGGAGACGCTGCCGCCCATCTTCGACGCGTGGCTCGACCGGCAGAAAGCCCATGATGGGCACGGCGTATCCCGCGATCGGGACGGAATCCCGGGAAAGCCTTCCAGAGAAGAATCTAGGAGGTCATTGACATCCGCTGACTTCGGCATCGCATCACCGGAGAACGGCTCGGTGTACAAGATCGACCCTTCTCTCAGAAGGCAATTTCAAATGCTGGACGTTGCCGTTGTGGCCGGTCCCACATATCAGAACGTCAGGCTATTTGTCGACGGGAAGCTTTATTCGAGCCTATCTGAAGCGAAAGTCGCCCGATGGGCACTGTCACCGGGAATTCACGAATTCAGACTATCGGGGGAGAAAGAGGGACGAAGGACGAAAAGCGCGCCTGTTAGGATAATGGTTTATTGAGTTCCACGGTGCGGTGAAAACATGGGCCACTCCTGCATGAGGGGGAGGTTACATATCTATCTTCAGCGCCCTTACAGCGAAGAATCTCGCCAGAAAGAAAGAGGTAACCCCGATCAGCCCGAGTATCCACGCCCCGGAAAGATCGACCGGGACTCTCCCCTTCGAAGAGAAGTAGTCGAACGTCTGGTTGAACACAATCGAACTCAAGATCACCATCAGTCCGACCGAAACGAGAAGGGAGACCGTCGCCCCATGCGACGACGAAATCCTCACCGCGTTCTTCTCCTTGTAGTCGACAAACGCGCCCCCGAATATCATGACTAGTGACGGAAAAATTATTCCGCCCACGGTGCCATAGACGATACTTGTCGGAATGAGACCGTGAAAATTCTTGAAAGGAGAAGGAGCGGCGATGCCGAGCATCGCACCGATCGCCGACAGGAATATTATGCTCGGCAGGATTTTAGCGTAGAACACTCTCGCGAGGCTCACCGGTGACGAACGCATCAGCCACATCGTTTCCCCTTCGAGGCTCAGCATGGGGTAGACAAAACGCACTGCCAGCGACACGACAAGAAAGCTGTTGAAAGCGTATATCAACGTGAACGCGGACGATACGACAAAGGTATCCGGCAGGTACATCCTCATCTCGAAGAGATTCATCAGGAAAATCCCGATCAGCAGCATGAGTACCCCGAAGTGGAATGTCTGGCTCGGCTCGCGTATGAAGAGAAGGAAATCCCTCTTCAGCAATGAAATGGCTTTGCCTTTCCCCCGTCCCTGCTCGGCGAAGGGATCGCCGGGATTCTTCACCTTTCTTTCGAAGAGCTTATGTCTGGCGGTCCAGAAAGCTTCCTCGTAATACTTCTCCGCGAGTTTTATCATTACAAAGAAGAGCAGCGCCGCCACCGCGCAGACAATCAGCGCGGATGCCGCCGCGCCGACATAGTTGCCGGTCGTCGCGAAATAGAAAAAGTTCGCCGACCAGAAGCTGGGTGCCAGATAGTCGAGCTTTGGGTCGAGGACTCCGAGATACCTGTCGATGTGAGGGTAATACTTCATCACATCGTTGAACAGCCTGAAGGGGTTATTAAGCATTACATAGGAATATGTGCTTCCTGCGTAGAGAAGCGTTACGGCGACGACGGCGGTTTTGATCGATATCTTTTGCGATATCTTCAACACGAGGAGGAGTATGATTGCCCCGGCGCACGCGGCGGAGAGTATCAGCGGAAGGATTGAGAACACTACGCCGAGCGCGGCCACAAGCGGGTCCCCGAAGTAACCGGCGTACCCGGCCACGGCCGCCAGGATCAGTATGATCATAAGAGCGGAGCTGTAAAGGAATGAGTCGAGAAATTTCGAGGTAAATATCTCCACCGGCCTGATGGGAAGTGTGTGGAGAAACTCCGCCTCGGTGTTCCTGAAAATGGTGACGAATGCAACGAGGATATTGGCTATGCTGATGATCGCGAAAAAAACGAAGAGCGCGAGCGCAAGAAGCCTGTGGTAAAGGAAGAGCCCTATCTTAGCCTGTACGATCAGGTATTTAGTCGCGAATTCGATGACGCCGTATGTCAGGTAGGCGAAGATCGCGAATGTTACGACGGAAAAGAGCGATCGTGCCAGATGCCGGCTGACGCGTTCGCCCCCCTCCAGATAAAGGAGGCGAAGCTTCGTTTTGACGAGTTCCCGAATCATGCCCGGTTCACGATGTCAGTTCCAGGTACCTTTTCTCGAGCTCTTCAACGCCGTCGCCCGATAGCTGGTCCATCGATCCTTCGTAGACCAGCTTACTTGACCTGATGATGCCTACCCTGGTACAGACGTCTCTCGCGAGCGAAAGCTGGTGCGTTGTCATAAACACCGCCGCCCCGTTCTTTGCCGAAAGTCTAATCTGGGCTTTGAAAGTCTCCGCCCCCTTCGGGTCAAGCCCGACCATCGGTTCGTCGATTACTATAAGTCTCGGCGTGTGAAGCATTGCGGCCGCGAGTACCAGCCGCTGCCTCATCCCCTGTGAATAATCTTCGATCCTCCTGTCGAGCCACGGCTTCACCTCGTATATCTCCGACACTTCACGAATGCCGTCGGCAGTCTCCTTGCCGTTCATCCCGTATATCTTCGAGACGAAAAGCAGGAATTCCTTCCCGCTGAGCTTCTCGTAGAGGAACGGCTGGTCGGGCACATACGAGAGGTACCGCTTGGCCTCTTCCGGCGCGCGATGGGCGTCGATGCCGTTAATCGCGACCTTGCCGGACGTCGGCTTGAGCAGCGTCGCTATCATCTTAATCGTGGTGGTTTTACCCGCGCCGTTGGGACCGAGGAATCCGTATATGTCCCCGGGCTCAATCATCATCGAGATATCGTCCACCGCCGTAAACGCGCCGAACTTCTTGGTCAGCGAGGTCAGCTCAAGCATGTCTCTCCAGTCTCCATGTTGCCGCAGGCAATCCCCTAACCCGGCCTATTTCTGCTTGAACACCAGCCTTATTGGCACCCCCTCGAACCTGAACTTCTCGCGGAGTTTGTTCTCGAGGAAGCGCTTGTACGTGACCGAGACTTCCTCCGGAAGGTTGGTGAACATCGCGAAAGTCGGAAGCTTGCTCTCGACCTGCGTTATATATTTGATCTTGATTTCTTTCCCGGTCTTCGAGAAAGGCTAATCCACCAGCATAGCCCCAGGAAAGACGGACCTTTCGTGGTGATCAATCTCTGGCCTATCCCGCCACCCTGCTGGAAAGCGAACTTTTCGGCCACGAAAAAGGGGCCTTTACCGGAGCCTTGCGCCAGAAGGCGGGGCGTTTCGAACAGGCCCACGGCGGCACGGTTTTCTGGACGAATTGGGAGACATACCCCTCCCGGCCCAGATAAAATTGTTGCGAGTCCTGCAAACCCGCAAATTTGAGGGCCGTCGGCGGAGCAGACGCTCACGGTGGATGTGCGGGTGTTGGCGGCCACCCATAAAGACCTGGTCCAAGAGGTAAAAAATGGCAACTTTCGGGAGGACCTCTTCTACCGGCTGAACGTGATCCCGATAAAGCTGCCGCCGCTGCAGAGAGCGAAAAAATGATATTCCTTTGCTGGTCGAACATTTTCTGAGACTTTTTGCGGCGGAAAAGGGCAGAGACACCCAAGGGGTAAATTCCGAAGCCTTACGCTTGCTCTTGGATTACTCCTGGCCGGGCAATGTCCGGGAATTGGAAAACACCATTGAGCATGCCGTGGTGTTGGCCAAGAGCGGACAGGTGGAAGCCTGGGATTTGCCTGCCGCTATCCAATCCGCTTCTCCGGCTTCGCCTACGCTGGCGCAGCGGGAAGGAAAAACCCTGCTGGAAATCCTGGAAGAATGCGGCTGGAATAAAAAAATGACGGCCCAACGCTTAGGTATAAGCCGCAGCACTCTATATCTCATGCTGAAGCGGCACAAGATTTCCGGTTCCAAACCCACCACCCATTAATCCATAACCTCTTTCACAACATCTATTTGTGTCTTAAGGCTATTTCCGCGTCCGATTCTCGGACACAGCCAATTATCTGAAATAATTGAATATTTCTGATAGTGTCTGAGGTGTCGTGTCCGATTGGCCTTGCCGGCTAAGGACCTCACTCATTTCACAAAAACTCTTTAAGCAGTATTGTCCATCAATTTCAAATAGATAAGTTTACCTTAAAGAAATTTAGAGACCAGAAAAGCTGGCCTGAAATATGCTTTCTGTTCATGTTAGAGAATCCTAAATTTTGGGGAATTGGGGAAGCAGGCATGGACAGGCTCAAGGTGGCGGTAGTTGATGCTGATAAGCAGAATTGCCGGCTATTGCGCCTTGTTGGAGCAGGCCAACATTCCGGTCGCCTCAATGACATACCCTGAAAGTTTTGGCCGACCACCTGAAGAGGGAGCCGGTTGCGGTGTTGATCATTGACCTGGATACCTTGCCTGTCGACAATACCTTCTTTCGGAGCCTAAAAAAACAATACCCTAACTTGCATATTTTTTGTCTTTCCAGCCACACGCACCACCCGGGCCTGGAAGAGGCCATGGGAGCGCATATCTGCGCCAGCCTGGCCAAACCCTTAAACTCCGAGGAACTTTTTTACTGGCTTAAGGCCATTTCCGAAATTGAGCCTGTAGACAGCACTTGAAGAACCTTAAAAAGCAAATTTCAGCATGGGGTGAATTCATGGTGGAGCAAACCGAAAAACCCGAATGAAAGGTTTGGCTTTTTGGTGCGGGGAATATGAAGGAAGG
>CAWEBD010000097.1:0-58632 GCA_963806435.1 uncultured Bacteroidota bacterium | reverse complement strand
CCATCCTAGTCTCGGCAGGTTTCTTTGTTATCGGTTTGTCGGGGAAAATTCTGATCCAGATTCTTCCATCGCGTTTCATCTGTCTTGTCAGGGCGACACGGGCCGCTTCGATTTGACGTGCGGTAATCCAACCGGGCTCGAGCGCTTTCAGGCCAAAATCACCGAATGCAACCGAGCTTCCGCGCTGGGCCTTGCCGCGCATCCTTCCGCGCTGGGTCTTCCTGTATTTTACTCTTTTCGGCATCAACATCTTTAAGTCTCCTTAGTATTATCGCGGAAGCGGTCCGTAGACTTCGCCGCGGCAAATCCAAACCTTCACGCCTATCAGTCCGTATATCGTTCTAGCAGCTACGCTGGCATAATCGATGTCCGCGCGGAGAGTGTGCAGCGGGACTCTTCCCTCGCGGTACTGTTCGGTACGGGCTATTTCGGCACCGCCGAGCCTTCCCGCACACATGACGCGGATGCCTTCCGCTCCCATGCGTGATGCCGACGTGATAGCGTTCTTCATCGCGCGGCGGAAATTAATTCTTCCCTCAAGCTGATTGGCGATATTCTCCGCAACCAGGTACGCATCAAGTTCGGGTCGTTTGATCTCAAAAGTCTTGATCTTGACTGCTTCCCTTCCGGTAAGCTTCTTCAACTCGGCTTCGAGCTGGTTGACATCTTTACCGCTCTTGCCAATGACAATTCCCGGACGGCTCGTGTGAATAGCTACCGTCAGCTGGCTTCCTTTTCGCTCAATAATCAGCCTTGAGACACCTGCCTTGTTAAGGCGGTTCCGCAAATAATTCCTGACCTTCTCATCTTCCGTCAGTAATTTTGAATATCCCTTTCGCTCAAACCATATGGAGTCCCAATCGCGGGTAATTCCGAGCCTAAAGCCAACAGGATTAGTCTTTTGTCCCAAAAGTTCCTCCTAAGTCGTTCCCGTCGAAGCGGGTATGCGTCTGGATTAATTTCATTCTTTGGTTGCCACAACAACGGTTATGTGGTTACTTCTTTTTCTGATACGATAGGCGCGTCCCTGTGGAGCCGGCAACACTCTCTTCGCAACCGGACCGCCATCGACAAAAATCTCTTTCACAATCAGGCTTTCTTCATCGACCTTGCCGACATCATCCCTGTTCATGATGTTCGCCACAGCCGAACGGACAGCCTTCTCAGCGTCCTTAGCCGCATGCTTCGGTGAGAAATGCAGGATCGACAGTGCCTGCCCCACACTTTTGCCGCGAATGAGGTCTACGACGAGTCTCATCTTCCTCGGCGAAGAACCTATATATCTGGCTACTGCTTTTGATTCCATTTCCAAGACTCCTTTATGCAGGCGTTGCGGTCTTTTCGGATTTCACTCCGGGATGAGTCCTGAAGGTGCGGGTCGCGGCAAACTCGCCGAGCCTGTGCCCCACCATCGCCTCGATGATGTACACCGGAATGAACTTATTTCCGTTATGAACCGCGAAAGTGTGACCCACAAAATCGGGGACGATCATGCTGTCGCGCGACCAGGTCTTGATCACCTTTTTCTGGTTCTTCTTGTTGAGATCCTCAACCTTTTTCATGAGTTTCGGATCGACGTAAATACCTTTTTTTAACGAACGGGCCATGTCATTCCAACCGTTATTTTCTTCGTTTCACGATATACTTGTTTGACTGCTTGTTTCTTTTGCGCGTCTTCTTACCTTTGGTCTTCCAGCCCCAGGGAGACACGGGATGCGGGTTACCCTGCGGGGACTTTCCTTCACCGCCGCCGTGCGGGTGATCGACCGGGTTCATCACAACTCCTCTTGACTGAGGCCTTATGCCGAACCAGCGAAGCCTGCCGGCCTTGCCCCAGCTGATATTTTCGTATTCCGCGTTGCCGACGACGCCGATAGTGGCCTTGCAGTCGATCCTGATCATTCTCATCTCTCCGGAAGGGAGCCTCAGTGTGGCGAAATTGCCCTCCTTCGCGACGAGCTGAGCGGAATTCCCGGCGCTGCGGGCCATCTGTGCGCCTTTGCCCGGCTTCAACTCAATGTTATGAATCGTGGTTCCGACGGGGACGTTCTTCAACAGCATCGCGTTGCCCGGCTTAATCTCCGCCTGCTCACCAGTCTGAACCACGTCTCCGACCTTCAGGCCTTCCGGAGCGATGATGTATCTCTTCTCTCCGTCCACATAGTTCAATAATGCGATTCTGGCGTTCCGGTTCGGGTCATACTCGATCGCCGCAACTTTGGCATCAATGCCGTTCTTTTCGCGCTTGAAATCGATGATGCGATAAAACTTTTTGTGGGCGCCGCCGCGGTGACGAGACGTTATCCGCCCCTGATTATTCCTGCCGCCGGAGCTCTTAATAGGAACGATGAGCGCCTTTTCAGGCTCCGTCTTCGTTACTTCCTCAAACGTGGAGACCGTGTAAAAGCGGGTCGCCGGCGTCATCGGTTTTAGTTTCTTTAAGCCCATCTCAAAATCCTTTGCCGTTCATTATTTCTTTGTTCATATACGGCGCAAAGCGCTCATCAGCCTACGCGGTACCGAGTAAATCAATCGTGTAACCTTCCATAAGAGTTACGACAGCTTTCTTTCTCCCGGGCCGTCTTCCTTCAAAGCGTCCGCGTTTGGTCATCGTGCCTATGATTTTTCCTTTTATGACGACCGTGCGAAGGCTCTTCACTTTCACACTGAACCGCTTCTCAATCTCGCGTGTAATCTCAATCTTGTTTGAATCTTTTGTGACCTCAAAAACATACTGGTGGCGTTCCTGCAACTTGGTGTTCTTTTCGGTCAACAGGGGTCTAATCAAAACCGAACTCATTTCGTTTCTCCGACCATTTTGTCCTGCAAAGCCGTGAGCGCGCTCCTCTGGAAGAGGACGACATCGTTGTTCAGAATCTCGTACACCGAAGCGCCGACGGCGTCTTTCACGAAAACTTTCTGCATATTCCTGGCCGCCAGGAATAGCTTCTTGTCACCTTTGGGCAGCAACACGAGGACCTTCTTCCCCTTCAGACCGAGGGAATTCAGTATTTCGACGACGCGTTTCGTCTTCGACTCTTCGAGCGTGAAGTCTTCAACAACCATGAGCCCGGTATCTTTTGCCTTGTAGGAAAGCGCAGACTTCTTCGCAAGGATCTTCACCTTGTCGTTAACCTTCTTCTCGTAGTCGTGAGGTTGGGGTCCGAATATGGTACCACCGCCGACCCAGATAGGGTTTCTGATCGAGCCACTGCGCGCCCTTCCGGTGTGCTTCTGCTTCCAGGGTTTCTTGCCGCCTCCGCGGACTTCCCCGCGGGTTTTGGTCTTATGCGTGCCCTGCCGTGCATTGGCAAGGTAAGCGGTCACGGCCTGGTAAATAGCCTGGTCATTCGGCTTTATCTCAAATATCGCCGGCGACAGCTCAACCTTTTCGCCTGTCTTGCTTCCATCGATTTTCAATACTTCTAATTGCATCTTGGCAGCCTCTCTTACTTCCATATTTGCAGGTAACCGTTCGTCGGACCGGGAACCGACCCCTCTACGAGGATGAGGTTCGAGTCGGGGATCAGGCGTACCACTTTAAGGTTCTTCATTGTGGAGCGTTTTCCTCCCATTCTTCCCGCCATCCTCAGCCCTTTGAAGACGCGTGACGGGTAGGAAGAGCTGCCGACTGAACCGGGAGCACGCAACCTGTCGCTCTGGCCGTGGGTAACCGCGCCGCCTCCGAAGTGGTGGCGCTTGACGACTCCCTGGAATCCCTTGCCTTTCGAGGTTCCGGTAACGGAGATTTTGTCACCGACGGCGAAGATCTTATCGACATTGATCACGTCGCCCAGTTTGAACGACCCAATATCGAACCCGTCGAACTCACACAGTATCTTCGCCGGTTTAACCCCGGCCTTCGCAAAATATCCTTTCATCGGCTTCGCCACTAGACGCTCGGGCTTCTCGCCGAAACCGAGCTGAAGCGCTTCGTAGCCATCACGATCTTTTGTCTTGATCGCGGTAACGGGACAGGGCCCTGCTTCAATAACGGTTACGGAGATAGAATTCCCTTTCTCATCGAACACGTTAGTCATGCCAAGTTTCTTGCCAAGCAGACCGCTCATTATCTCAAACTCCGGTTTCTCATAAACATCCCTCCGGGAGGGAGAAATTAAAGATTGCCATAAGCTGTGGCCTTTAGACCTTCATCTCTACGTCGACTCCCGCGGGGAGATCGAGTTTAGTGAGGGAATCGACCGACTTCGACGATGCGTTGTAGATGTAAATCAGGCGCTTGTGCTGCCGAAGTTCGAACTGCTCCCGGCTCCTCTTGTCGACGTGTGGTGAACGAAGGACCGTATAAATCGTTTTCTTAGTCGGCAGCGGGATCGGACCGGAGACAACCGCTCCGGTGGACTTAATCGTCCTGACGATCTTCTCAGCCGATTTGTCAATCAGAGCATGATCATAGGATTTCAGCTTTATCCTGATAGTCTGACCAGCCACAGCTTACCTCGCTTCCATAGTTTTGTCAGCGTTCAAATTGATTACTCTATGATTTTCGTTACGACGCCTGCACCGACCGTATGACCGCCTTCGCGGATAGCAAAGCGAAGTCCTTCTTCCATGGCAATCGGAGTGATCAATTCGATTCTCAGGTTGTCTACGTTATCGCCGGGCATAACCATCTCGGTGCCGGCGGGGAATTCGGTAGCGGATCCGGTAACGTCGGTCGTTCGGAAGTAGAATTGCGGTCGGTAACCTTTGAAGAACGGAGTATGACGTCCGCCTTCTTCCTTGCTCAGGACGTAAACCTGGGCGATGAATTTCGTATGCGGTGTGATTGAGCCGGGCTTCGCGAGGACCATTCCGCGCTCGAGCTCTTCCTTTTCCACGCCGCGGAGCAGCGCGCCGATATTGTCACCCGCCATTCCCTCGTCGAGTTCTTTTCTGAACATCTCAAGTCCGGTGACTACGGCCTTCTTGTGGGCGCCGAGACCTATAATCTCGATTTCCTCGCCGACCTTCACCTTGCCTCGCTCGACACGGCCTGTGCCGACGGTGCCGCGGCCGGTGATCGTGAAGACGTCTTCGATCGGCATGATGAACGGCTTGTCAACATCGCGCTTCGGGAGCGGGATGTAGCTGTCGACCGCGTCCATAAGATCATATATGCACTTGAACCGGGGATCGTCCGCCTTGGCATTGGGGTCGTTGCCGGCTTCCATAGCTTTCAAGGCACTGCCCTGAATGATGGGTATCTCGTCGCCGGGGAAATTATACTTCTTCAAAAGATCGCGGACTTCGACCTCGACGAGCTCAAGGAGCTCAGGATCGTCAACCATATCGACCTTGTTCATGAATACCACAATCTTCGGCACGCCGACCTGGTAAGCCAGGAGGATGTGCTCGCGGGTCTGAGGCATAGGACCGTCGTTGGCCGCAACTACCAGGATCGCACCGTCCATCTGGGCGGCACCGGTGATCATATTCTTTATATAGTCAGCATGTCCGGGGCAGTCGACGTGAGCGTAGTGTCTCGTCGCCGTCTGATATTCCACGTGCGCGGTCGCGATCGTTATGCCGCGGGCCTTCTCTTCGGGTGCGTTGTCGATACTATCGAAACTTCTCGCGGACGCCAACCCCTTTTTCGCCAGGGCAAGCGTGATTGCCGATGTCAAGCGTCGTCTTACCGTGATCGATGTGCCCGATCGTGCCCACATTGATATGCGGCTTACTGCGATCAAATTTCTCCTTTGCCATTTAAATTCTCCTTATGATTTTTTCAAACTGATTATCCCAACAGGCCGGACTCCCGCAGGGGCTGAACCCGACGGAATGAGGCGAACGTGAAGCGAGTTTCCGGTCATGCGGCAACGGACTCCTTGCCGCGTACCTTTTCGATGATCTGGTCCGCAATGCTGCGCGGCACCTCATCGTAGTGAGCGAACTGCATGGTGAAAATCGCGCGTCCCTGGGTCATCGAACGGAGCGACGTCGCGTATCCGAACATTTCGGACAACGGGACCGTGGACTTCACAACCTGGGCATCTCTTCTGGAGCTGATGCCCTCGATCCGTCCGCGTCGGGAATTCAGATCTCCCATCACGTCCCCAAGATATTCCTCCGGGGTCACGACCTCGACGTCCATTATGGGTTCGAGAAGAACCGGGTCCGCTTTCCTGGCGCCTTCCTTGAAGCCGATGCTTCCCGCGATTTTGAAAGCCATCTCGCTCGAATCGACATCATGGTAGGAGCCGTCGAACAGCTTCACTTTGATATCGACGACCTGGTACCCGGCGAGAACTCCGCTCTGCATCGCTTCGTGTATACCCTCCGAAACCGGATTGATATACTCCTTCGGGATAACGCCGCCGACTATTGCGTTCGTAAACTCGTAGCCTTTGCCTTTTTCGTTGGGTTCAATTTCCAACCAGACGTGACCGTACTGGCCGCGTCCGCCTGATTGTCTGATAAACTTTCCTTCCTGGGTGACTTTCTTCTTGATCGTCTCCTTGTAAGCCACCTGGGGTCGACCGACATTCGCTTCGACCTTAAACTCACGCTTCAACCTGTCGACGATAATCTCGAGGTGAAGCTCGCCCATTCCGCTGATAATCGTCTGGCCGGTTTCCTCGTTTGTGGACATACGGAATGTCGGGTCTTCTTCGGTCAGCTTCACAAGCGATTCACCGAGCTTTTCCTGGTCGGCCTTAGTTTTCGGCTCGATGGCTATGTGGATAACCGGCTCTGGAAATTCCATCTTTTCGAGAATAATCAGCGAGGCTTCGTCGCAAAGCGTATCGCCCGTCTTGGTGTACTTCAACCCGACGGCCGCCACGATGTCGCCGGTGAAGGCGGTTTCGATATCTTCGCGATGGTTCGCGTGCATCCTGAGGATACGACCGATCCTCTCTTTCCTGCCGGTGATGGAATTAAACACGTAAGACCCGCCGGAGAGCGTGCCGCTGTAAACTCTGAAGAACGTCAACTTACCGACGTATGGGTCCGTCATAATCTTGAAAGCCAGTGCCGAGAACTTCTCGTCATCCGCAGGCTTGCGGTCGATCTGGTTCCCGCTTGCGTCGTGTCCGTGAGTGTTGCCGACATCCAGAGGAGACGGCAAAAAATCGACGACACAATCCATAAGGCGCTGGACACCCTTGTTCTTGAAAGCGGTGCCGCATGCGACCGGGACAATCTTAAGTTCGAGGGTAGCTTTTCTGATCGTCTCATTGATCTCCGCCTCCGATATCTCCTTACCATCGAGATATTTTACGAGCAAAGTATCATCGATATCCGAGACAGCCTCGAGCAGCTTTGTCCTGTACTCCTGTGCGATCTTCTGAAGGTCGTGAGGGATTTCGTATTCTTCCCAGGTCGTGCCAAGGTTGGTTTCACTGTACATGACGGCTTTCATCTTGATCAGATCGATGATACCGGCAAAGAGGTCCCCTTCCCCGATGGGGAGCTGAATAGGGACAGCATTTGTCTTGAGCCTGTCATGCATCATCTTAATAACGTTGAAAAAGTCCGCGCCAACGCGATCCATCTTGTTGACGAAAGCTATTCTCGGAACGCCGTACTTGTCCGCCTGACGCCAGACGGTTTCGGATTGCGGTTCAACTCCGCCGACGGCGCAGAAGAGGGCTATTGCCCCGTCGAGCACGCGAAGTGATCGTTCGACTTCGATCGTGAAATCGACGTGTCCGGGGGTATCTATAATATTAATTCTGTGATCTCTCCAGAAACAGGTGGTGGCGGCAGACGTGATAGTAATGCCTCTTTCCTTTTCCTGGTCCATGTAATCCATGGTTGCAGCACCGTCATGGACTTCGCCCATGCGGTGAGTCTTTCCTGTATAGAATAAGATTCTCTCAGTCGTAGTCGTCTTACCGGCATCAATATGCGCCATAATGCCGATGTTTCGCGTACGTCCTAGCGGATACTCTCTATTCATACTCTATCTGTAACCTTCCAATCTTTTTACCACCGATAATGGGCAAAGGCTTTATTGGCCTCGGCCATCTTGTGAGTGTCTTCGCGCTTCTTTATAGCGTTTCCTTCGCCATTTGCTGCGGCGATTATCTCGGCAGCCAGTTTGAGCGACATCGATTTGTCCTTGCGGTCTCTGGCGTACCTGATGAGCCAACGCATTCCGAGAGCAAGACTTCTCTCGGGGCGAACCTCACTCGGGACCTGATAAGTTGCGCCGCCGACGCGGCGCGCACGCACTTCGATTATGGGCTGCACGTTGTTCAACGCTTTTCTGAACACGTCGAGCGGATTTTGCTTAGTCCGCTGCTCCACTATATCGAATGCATCGTAAAGAATCCGGCGGGCACGGTGCTTATTGCCTGAGGTCATGACGTTATTCACGAATTTCGCCAGAAACACGTCGTTATACTTAGGGTCAGGGAACACCTGACGCCTGTCAGAGCGTTTTTTCCTCATCTTAAACTCTTCTTGTTAAAATTATGCTGAAGCTTTGGGCTTCTTGGCACCGTATTTTGATCTGCCTTGCTTCCTATCTGCGACGCCGGCAGTATCAAGGGTGCCTCTGATGATGTGGTAACGCACGCCAGGGAGATCCTTTACACGGCCACCTCTGATCAAAACGATAGAGTGTTCCTGAAGATTGTGCCCCTCGCCAGGGATGTAAGCCGTGACCTCTATTCCATGGACCAGCCTAACGCGCGCAACTTTGCGGAGAGCCGAATTCGGCTTCTTAGGTGTGGTGGTATAGACGCGGGTGCATACGCCCCGCTTTTGCGGGTTTCCCTGAAGCGCGGGGGACTTTCCTTTGAGAAGAATCTTCTTCCTCCCCTGCCTTATCAGTTGATTAATTGTCGGCAATGTGTTCCTCCAAAATACGTACCTTCATCATAAGAGATAAAAATATAAAAAACGGCGGCCAAACAAGCAAGAAAATCGGACGAAAAAAGGGGGAGAAAATTCTTTCTCCCCCCATTCAATCCTCAAACTGTCAGGACGCGACCTTCTGCCGGGAAACCTCAGACTCGGTTTCCTCCGTCTTGTCGAGCATCTCCTCTTCAGTCAGGATCAGGTCACGGAATTTCTTCAACCCGGTTCCTGCAGGTATGAGCTGCCCGATAATGACGTTTTCCTTCAACCCGATCAGTTTATCGAGCTTCCCTTCTATGGAGGCATCGGTAAGGACTTTCGTGGTCTCCTGGAACGAGGCAGCGGAAATGAAGCTGTCTGTCGACAACGCTGCCGAGGTTATTCCAAGAAGCACGTCCTCCGAGGTTGCCGGAACCGCGTCACGGAACTCGATGACCTTCTTCTTGGATCTTCTCATATCACGATTCTTAGCCATAACGACCGCTCGCTCGACGAGCTGGCCGACTCTGTACTTAGAGTCCCCTTTCGCCGTCACGACAATTTTCTTGCCGATAGTGGCATTCTCTTCGCGGATCCTGTGAACGTCCGCAATGTCACCTTCCAGGAAGGGTGTATCACCTGAGTCCACAACACGGACACGCTGGAACATCTGGCGAACGATCACTTCTATATGCTTGTCGTTGATCGTAACGTTCTGCTGACGGTACACTTCCTGAATTTCATCCAGGAGGTACTTCTGCACATCAGCCGGGCCTTTTATTCTCAGAATATCGTGCGGATCAATAGGACCGTCGGTAAGCCGTTCGCCTGCGATAACAAAATCGTTCTCCTGAACGAGGATATGTTGTCGCAATGAGACTTTGTAGGTCTTTCGGTCCTTGCCGTCGGAGCTGGTGACAATAACTTCCTTGGTACCTCTCGACTGCCCGCCGAATCCGACATACCCGTCGATTTCGCTGACCGTCGCCGGATCCTGCGGTGCGCGGGCTTCGAAAAGCTCCTGCACTCTGGGAAGACCGGTCGTCACGTCGCGTACGCGGGAAAGCTCTTTCGGCTTTTTCGCAAGAGTCTCGCCGGACTGAACTTCCTCACCGTCGTCGACGACAATATGCGCACCGACAGGAAGGTTGTATGTCCGTTTCAATTTCGCGCCGTGTATGATTTCAACCGACGGCGTAACATTCTTGTCGACACTTTCGATAACGACTTTTTCAACCTGGCCGGTCTGTTCGTCGGTTTGTTCCCGATATGTGACATCCTTCTTAAGGTCGAGCCAGCGGACTTTTCCTCCAAACTCGGTAAGGATGAGCGTGTTGTAGGGATCCCACTGGTAAACGAGGTCCCCCTTGTTAACACCGGCGCCTTCGCCCAGAAGAAGGTGTGCACCCTGCGGTACATCCATCTTCTTTATGGCACGGTTGTCCTTGTCGAGAATCTGGATGACACCATGCCTGCCCAGGAGTACCTTTTCCGGCTTGCCGGTAGTCCTGCTTGTATAGTCTACAAGCGGATGCATGTTTTCGAACCTCAGCCTGCCTTCGGCCGGTGCGATAACATTCGACTCCTGCGACTCGACGCTCGCTGTACCGCCGGTGTGGAATGTACGCAGCGTGAGCTGGGTACCCGGTTCGCCGATACTCTGAGCAGCTATGATACCGACGGCATCGCCGATCTCGACCATCTTTCCGGTAGCAAGGTTTCGGCCATAGCACTTTGCGCAGACCCCGCGCGGCGCTTCGCAAGTCAGCACGGAGCGTATATCCACGCTGTCTATCGCAGTATTAGCGATCTTTTCGGCAAGGTCCTCAGTAATCTCTCCCCCGCCTTTAACAATCACTTCGTTGCTGAGGGGATCGACGACATCGTAGAGTGCCACGCGGCCGAGGATACGTTCGACAAGCGTCTCCTGCACGCGCTCACCGTCCTTGATGGCGCTGACGGAAATCCCGCGAATCGTTCCGCAGTCGTCGGCAGCGATAACGACGTCTTGCGACACATCCACGAGCCTTCTCGTCAGATAGCCTGCATCGGCAGTTTTCAAAGCCGTGTCGGCGAGTCCTTTTCTGGCGCCGTGAGTGGATATGAAGTATTCGAGGATCGACAATCCTTCGCGGAAATTCGCGATGATCGGATTCTCGATCAGATCACCGACCTGCCCGGTAAGAGACTTCTGAGGCTTCGCCATCAGACCGCGCATGGCGGCCAGCTGCTTCACCTGGTCTTTCGAACCGCGGGCGCCCGAGTCCAACATCATCCAGATGGAGTTGAACCCGTCTTTGGAAGCGGACAGCGTCTTGTACGCCGCGTCGCTGACGAGGTTCGTCGCTCTCTGCCAGACGTCGATAATCTTGTTGTACCTTTCACCCGCCGTTATGAAGCCGCCTTCATAGCTTGCCTCTATCTCTTTGACATCACGGTCCGATATATCGATGAACTTCCTCTTTACATCCGGAATGATAACATCGTTAACGTTTATCGAAAGCCCGGCCGCCGTCGCGTTCTCAAACCCGAGGTCCTTCAAGTCATCCAGGAAGTTCGCCGTCTTCAACGGGCCCGCCTTCTTGTACGATTCGGCGATAATGGAAATGAGTTTGCTCTTTGTGAGCACCTCATTTATGTAACCGAGTTCTTCCGGCACAATCTCGTTGAACAGGACACGCCCAGGGGTGGTCTCGATGAACTCACCGTCGATTCTGAACCTGATTGTCTCGTGCGGCGACAGCCTCCCAAGTTCGAGGGCCATTCTTATTTCATCGACCGAAGCATAATTTTTCGCCGGTTCGCCGGTTCCCTTTCTGACCTTGGTCAGGTAGTAAAGTCCGAGAACCATATCCTGCGTCGGATGCACGATAGGCTTCCCGTGAGCCGGGGAGAGCAGATTATGGCTTGAGAGCATCAGTATCCTGGCTTCGAGCTGTGCTTCGAATGAGAGCGGCACGTGCACCGCCATCTGGTCGCCGTCGAAGTCGGCATTGAACGCCGTACACACCAGCGGGTGGAGCTTAATAGCCTTTGCGTCGACAAGCACCGGCTGGAATGCCTGGATGCCGAGCCTGTGCAGCGTGGGCGCACGGTTCAGCATAACCGGGTTTCCGTCGACTATCGACGGAAGGACTTCCCAGACCTCTTTCACTTTTCTGTCGACGAGCCTTCGTGCGGTCTTCGCTGTTTTGGCTTCGCCGCGCTCGAGGAGTTTCCTTATAATCATCGGCTTGAACAGCTCGACCGCCATATCTTTCGGCAGGCCGCACTGGTGGAGTTTCAATTCGGGACCGACAACTATAACCGATCTGCCGCTGTAGTCGACGCGTTTCCCCAGAAGGTTCTGGCGGAACCTGCCCTGCTTTCCTTTGAGAACGTCGGAAAGAGACTTCAACGCGCGCTGGCTGTCGGAGTTGACGGCACTGATGCGCCTGCTGTTGTCCAGGAGCGCATCGACCGCCTCCTGCAGCATTCTCTTCTCGTTACGAAGGATGACTTCAGGCGCCTTGATGTCGATGAGTCTCTTCAGACGGTTATTCCTAATGATCACACGGCGATAAAGGTCATTCAAATCGCTGGTGGCAAACCTGCCGCCCTCCAGAGGCACGAGCGGACGGAGCTCCGGCGGGATAACCGGTATCACTTCGAGGACCATCCACTCCGGCTTGTTAATGAACTCATCACCTTCTCTTGTGCGGAATGCCTCGGCAACTTTAAGCCGCTTCAGGAAATCGATCCGTTTCTGTTCCGACCTTTCAGTACGTGCCGAGACTCGCAGCGTCTCGCTGAGCGAGTCGACTTCGACTCTTCTGAGCATATCCTTGATCGCCTCGCCGCCGATCTTGATTACAACCTTGCGGCCGTCGGAATCATCGAGCTCATTGTTGTGAGGATATTTTTCCTGAAGCTCATAATATTCCTCTTCGGTCATGAGCTGCTTCACTTTCAGGTCTGCCGCAGCACCCGGTTGAACGACGACGTAAGATTCATAATAGACTATCTTCTCGAGCTCTTTGGTCGACATCCCGAGGAGGTTGCCGATCTTGCTTGGCAAAGAGCGCAGGTACCAAATATGAACCACCGGAGTCGCGAGGGTGATGTGTCCCATCCGTTCGCGTCGAACGCTCTTTTGCGTCACTTCCACACCGCAGCGGTCGCAGACAATCCCTTTGTATCTAATCTTCTTGTATTTGCCGCAATGGCATTCCCAGTCTCTCACCGGTCCGAATATCTTCTCGCAGAAGAGGCCGTCTTTCTCGGGGCGATACGAACGATAGTTGATCGTCTCGGGTTTGGTCACCTCACCGTGCGAGCGATCGATGATCGAATCGGGCGACGCAAGGCTGATCCGAATGGCAGTCACGACCTTGCGGGGCTGCTGTAAATCGCGGCGAAAATCCATGCTAGGCATTAAAAAAACCTCCAATTTTTATGACACTCCCGGACGATCGCTGACCGGCCGGGTTCACATAGTCCTTACTTTCGGTCATCACTTCTTGCGAATTCACCGTCATGCATAACCTTCACCTCAAGGCCAAGTCCCTGTAGTTCGCGAACAAGAACGCTGAACGCCTCAGGTATTCCGGGTTCGGGAGTGTTCTCGCCCTTCACAAGGGACTCGAACAACTTGGACCGACCGGGCACATCATCGCTTTTCACCGTCAGCATCTCCTGCAGGACGTGCGACGCGCCGTAGGCTTCGAGCGCCCAGACTTCCATTTCGCCGAACCTCTGTCCGCCGAACTGCGCCTTTCCGCCGAGAGGCTGCTGAGTGATCAGGGAGTATTGTCCTGTGGAGCGAGCATGTATCTTGTCTTCCACAAGGTGATCGAGCTTCATCATATACATGTAACCGACAGTCACCTCATTCGAGAACAGTTCACCGCCCTTTCCGTCATACAGGACCGTCTTGGAGTTGTCGCTGAGCCCGGCCTTGCGGAGCTCTTCAGCGACCTCTTCCCATGTCGCTCCGTCAAAAATTGGCGAAGCGTATTTCACGCCGAGCTTCTTGGCAGCCCAGCCCAACGCGGTCTCGTAGAGCTGTCCGATATTCATACGGGACGGTACACCCAGCGGGTTTAATACCATCTGAACCGGCGAACCATCCGGAAGAAACGGCATGTCTTCCTTCGGAACGACGATCGAAACGACGCCCTTATTGCCGTGCCTTCCCGCCATCTTGTCTCCGACCTGCAGCTTCCGCTTCGAAGCGACATACACCTTGGCGAGCTGGACAATTCCCGGAGGGAGTTCATCCCCCGTGATGGCTTTGTTCCTCTCGCGGCGTGCTTCTTCTTCCAGGTCGAGAACGCGTGTGTGGTAATTCTTGTGTATCTGCTCGATAAGCCTGTTCTTGCGGGCGTTGTCGACCCACGGCTCGCTGAAGTCGAGCTTCTCGAGGTCATCGAATTTCTGGAATGTCTCCCTCTTCAGCGAGGTTCCACTCCTGATGACCACCGAGCCGTCTTTCGCGCGGATGCCTGTTGACACTTCGTCTTCGAGAAGTCCGGCAAGTTTGTCTATGAGCTTTTCCTGGACCTCGCTCTTCGCGGCTTTCAACCACTTTTCGATTTCTTCGAGCTTCTTCTTTTCTTCTTTCTTGGACTCGGCATCCTTCTTCTTCCTGGAAAACAGCTTAGTATCGATGACGACGCCGCGCATTCCCGGAGGAGCCTTGAGCGATGCGTCCTTGACGTCGCCTGCTTTGTCTCCGAAAATTGCCCGGAGCAATTTTTCCTCAGGCGTGACGTCTGTCTCGCCCTTTGGCGTAATCTTCCCGACCAGGATATCGTTTTCGAGAACTTCAGCGCCGACTCTTATAGTACCGTTGTCGTCGAGGTCTTTGGTCATTTCTTCCGAAACGTTCGGGATATCGCGGGTCAGTTCTTCCTCGCCGCGCTTAGTGTCTCTAACACTCGTCTCAAGCGACTGGATATGAATGGAAGTAAATGCGTCGTGTGCCACGAGATCTTCGCTGACGATGACCGCATCTTCAAAATTATATCCGTGCCACGGCATGAACGCGACCAGCACGTTTCTTCCGAGTGCGAGCTCGCCGTTCTCCGTCGAGCACCCGTCTGCCAGGACGTCGCCTTTCTTGAAGCGCTGTCCGACTTTCACCAGCGGTTTCTGGTTTACCGTCGTGTCCTGGTTGGTCCTGAAGAACTTGCGAAGTTTGTATTCCGCGGTTCTCAGGTCCTCGAAACTTGCGATGAACTCATCGGATTTTTCATTTATGTCATATTTAACAATGATGCGGCTTCCGTCAACCTCTTGCACGATGCCGTCGTGTTCGGCAACGACAAGCGTCCTTGAATCGACGGCCACCTTACGCTCCATGCCGGTCCCGACCACTGGCGCCTCATTGGCGATAAGAGGCACGGCCTGGCGCTGCATGTTCGCGCCCATCAGGGCACGGTTGGCGTCGTCATGCTCGAGGAACGGGATCAATGCCGCAGCCGGGCTGACGATCTGGTTCGTCGCGATGTCCATGAACTGGACTTCCAACGGCTTTTCGAGAATGAAGTCTCCGTGGTGTCTCGCGCGGACGCGTTCACCGGTTAATTTCCCTTTCTCATCGACGACGGTGTTTGCCTGCGCGATCTTATACTCGTCTTCCTGGGCTGCGCCGAGGAAAACAATTTCTTCGGTGGCAACGCCGTTGACCACCTTGAAGTAGGGAGTTTCTATAAATCCAAAATCATTCACTCTTCCATGTACGGCGAGCGACGATATCAGACCGATGTTCGGTCCTTCGGGAGTCTCAATCGGGCAGAGCCGGCCGTAGTGAGTGTAATGGACGTCGCGGACCTCGAATCCCGCGCGTTCCCGGGTCAAACCGCCCGGTCCGAGAGCGCTCATCCTGCGCTTGTGCGTCATCTCAGCCAGAGGATTCGTTTGATCCATGAACTGAGACAGCTGGCTCGTTCCAAAGAAGGAGTTGAGCACCGTCGTTATCACGCGCGCGTTGACGAGCCCCTGCGGGGTGAAATTGTCTTCGTCGTGGATGTTCATCCGCTCCTTGACGTTGCGGACCATCCTGGTAAGCGCGAGGTTGAATTGCGATTCGAGCTGCTCGCCGACGGTCTTCACACGCCTGTTACCGAGGTGATCGATATCGTCGATCTGTCCCTCGTCGCGTCGAAGCTTCAGCATGTAGTCGATAATCGCTACTATATCGTCCTTGGTGAGGATGGTGGTTGAGGTCGGTATCTCGAGCGACAGCTTTGCGTTCATCCTGTAGCGCCCTACATTCCCGAGATCGTATCTCTTTTCGCTGAAAAACATTTTCTCCAGCAAGCCGCGAGCGGTCTCCGTATCCTGCGCTTCGACCGATCTGAGCTCTTCGTAAATTTTCTTCAAAGCGCCTTCGCTCGAACTGGTAGAGTCTTCCCGGATCGTATTCAGGAGAATTGGGTCATCGCCTTTGCGCGTTGTCTTCAGCAGGCGGAGCTTCTTTACGTTGCCATTCTTTATGAGTTCGACAGTCTCCTCGGTCAACTTCAGCTCTTCGAGCGACATATCCGACGTGTCGACAATTATTTCGCCTGTCTTGGTATCCACGACGTCGCCGACGAGCCTTCTGCCGATCAGCTCCTCCGGTGCGACTTTCCCAACGTTCACTTCCTCGACCTGCTGAAAGAGATCGAGTATGTCCTCATTCTTCTCGTAGCCGAGCGCCCTGAGGAGAGTCGTCGCGTAGAATTTCTTCTTACGGTCTATATAAACCCAAAGGATGTTGTTTATGTCGGTTGTGAACTCGAGCCACGCGCCCCTCATGGGGATTACACGTGAGCTCCATATTCTGGCTCCGTTAGGATGCTCCGTCTCCACGAAGAACACGCCCGGCGATCTGTGAAGTTGGCTTACGACGACGCGTTCCGCACCGTTGATGATGAAAGTCGCACGCTCGGTCATGTACGGGATTGATCCCAGGTACACTTCCTGCTCCTTGGCTTCCATGAAACCTTCTTTGCCGGGGTCGGAATCCTTGCTCGCCAGGCGAAGCTTCGCCTTCAGCGTTACCGAGTAAGTCAGTCCCTTTTCAATACACTCATCGACTCCGTAGCGCGGCTTCTCGATGCTGTACTCGACAAAATCGAGGGCGAAATGCTCCTTGTTGTCGTAGACTGGGAAATTGGCCTGGAACACTCCCTGCAGTCCCATCGCCCTTCTCCTCTTGGACGTAATGTCTTCCTGGAGAAATTTCTTGAACGACTGGATTTGTACATCGAGCAGATCGGGATAATCGACCTTCTGAGGAATCTTTGCGAAGTTTACGCGCGCTGAATCCTGCCCATTCGAATTGACGTTCTTCAACGTAATCACACTCCTTTAAAAATTTTTCGAAGAGAGAAACGGGTAACAGGCACATCCCACATAAAGACAAGTAATCCGTCCCGAGTGCTTTCGGGACGGATCACCGAATTTGCTATCTTCACTGGTAATAAAAGTGTTCAAATGCCCGCTAAAGCTCTTTTACTTCAGCTCGACAGTTGCTCCAGCCTCTTCCAGTTCTTTCTTCAGTTTTGCGGCATCATCCTTGGATAATGCTTCCTTGATAACCTTCGGAGCGCCGTCGACGAGGTCTTTCGCTTCTTTCAGACCGAGACCTGTTGCCGCACGGACGACCTTAATAACGTTTATCTTCTGTGCCCCTGCACTGACAAGATTAACGTCGAACTCGGTTTTCTCCTCCACTGCGGGCGCCGCACCGGCTCCCGCGCCGGCTGCCACTCCGGCCATCATGACAGGCGCCGCTGCTGTTACGCCGAACTTATCTTCCAGCGCCTTCTTCAGTTCGGATGCTTCCAAGAGGGTGAGTTTGCTTATCTTATCCACTAATTCCTGGATTACTTCAGACATTTCTTATATCTCCTTTTAAAATTCCGGTTAATTCTTACGAAGCCTGCGCCGGGAGTTTCTTCTCCACGGCATCAAGCACCGCAACTAGGTCTCGCATGACAGCCGATATCGATCCGGCGATTCCTGAAATCGGCGAACCGAGGCTGCCGAGTATCGCGCTGATCATCTCAGGCTTGGAAGGCATCAATGCAAATTCATTCAGCCGTTTCCCGTCGAATACCTGCTTATCAATAACGAACGCCTTGGTGGCAGGTTTCTGGTTCTTGTCGAAGAATTTCTTCAGAACTTTCGCAGGCGCGACCGGATCGTCCGATCCGAAAGCAATTCCCGTCGGGCCGACCAGATAGCTGAACGCCACCTCGTCGGACGAGAACGTCTTCATTGCTTTCTTGATCAGGGTGTTCTTAACAACCTGATACCTGACGCCCGTTTTCTGGAACTCGCGCCTCAGCTCGTTGCTTTGCGCGACGGTCAGTCCTGCGAAGTCCGTGAAGAAAAGGCTGTTTGAATTGGATATCAGCTCCGCTACTTCAGCGACAACCTGTTCCTTTTCATTCCTTTTCATCATTTCCTCAGATGTTTAACATTAGTCCTTCTACGGAGGTAGGACTCCGAAAAGGCTTAGAAGCATTCTCAGCCGGAGGCTGATGCGCCAATGGCGCTAGTGCGTAAACTCAGTGTATGCCAGCCGCAAGCGTCTTATCGATTCTTACCGCCGGGCCCATCGTCGAAGATATGGCGACGTTCTTTATGTACTGTCCCTTTGCGGAAGACGGCTTCAAGCGGTTGACAGCGGCAAGGAAAGAATTCACATTCTCGACGAGTTTCTGTTTGTCAAAGGAGGCCTTCCCTACGATCGCGTGGAGATTACCGGCCTTGTCAACTCTGAACTCTATCTTGCCCGCCTTGATCTCAGTGACAGCTTTGGCGACGTCGGGAGTAACGGTGCCGCTCTTCGGATTAGGCATCAGGCCCTTGGGCCCGAGGACCTTTCCGAGTTTCCCGACATCTGCCATGACGTCCGGTGTCGCGACGATAACATCTATATCCGACCAGCCTTCCTGAAGCTTCTTCAGGTAGTCGTCGAATCCGACGTGGTCAGCGCCCGCCTGTTTCGCCTCTTCCTGCCTCTGAGCCTGCTTGGCGATGACGAGCACCCGGACCGTCTTTCCGACTCCGTGCGGGAGAGAGACTGTGCCTCTCACGGCCTGGTCCGCGTGACGCGGGTCCACACCCAACCTGACGGCTATGTCCACGGTCTCGTCAAACTTGGCCTTGGCGGTCTCCTTTAATTTTTCCACTGCTTCTTCGACAGTGTACTCCTTGGCTTTATCCACCAACTTGGTGATTTCCTTTGTTCGCTTGCTCTGTTTCATATTCGTAAACTCTTCTTTTTTAGCCTTCGACTACGATACCCATGCTGCGAGCCGTACCGGCGATCATGCTTGACGCGGCTTCGACGTCGGTCGTATTCAAATCGGGCATTTTCATTTCTGCGATTTTCTTAACCTGTTCGTGAGTGACCTTCGCAACCTTCACGCGATTGGGTTCCCCCGAGCCTTTTTCGATTTTTGCCTCTTTGACGAGGAGCACCGCGGCCGGCGGAGTCTTCGTTATAAACGTGAACGATTTGTCCGAGTAGACCGTGATCACGACCGGTATTATGAGCCCTTGCTTGTCCTGCGTGCGGGCGTTGAACTGCTTGCAGAACTCCATAATATTCACGCCCTTCTGACCAAGCGCGGGACCCACCGGCGGCGCAGGAGTCGCCTGTCCGGCCGGTATCTGTAACTTCACAAAACCAACAACTTTCTTAGCCATTGTTCACCTGGTTTATCTCTCTAGTTCAACTTCAGTAAAACTCAATTCGACGGGAGTTGGGCGGCCGAATATCGTTACGGTCACCTTCAACTTCATACGGTCCTCGTTCACTTCGGACACTTCACCTTTGAAGGTCGAGAACGGGCCGCTTATCACCTTAACCTTGTCACCGAACTTGAACGGCACTTCCATGACCTGCCGCTCCTCGTGTTCGTCGATCCTTCCCTTCATCCTGACGACCTCGTCCGGGCGAAGCGGGCTAGGATCCCCTTTCGGGCCGACAAAGCTGATTATGGACGGCACACTGAGAATAAACGCCTTGACCCTTTCATCCATCTCAGCCTCAACCATCACATATCCCGGCATGAAATTTCGGGTCTTGACCTTTCTCTTACCGCTTTCGCTGATAGTCGGCACCTTTTCCGTGGGGACTACGATCTCTCCGAACTTCTCTCGGAGGTCCGACTCCTTCAGCTGACTATCCAGATACGCCACCGCCTTATTTTCCTGTCCGGAATAAGTACGCACGACATACCACCGCTTGGTAGACACCTTTGCCGGTTCGACAGCTTCCTTCTTCCCGACCGGTTCGTCGCTCATAATATATACCTTAGGGCGAGGTTGACTATCGTATCGACAGCGTAGATAAAGACGGCCATGATCAAAGTGGCGACGAGCACGACTGACGTGAAATCTTTCAACTCATCCTTCGTCGGCCATGTTACCTTCTTCATTTCTTTAACGACATCTTCGAAGAAGCCGATAATTTTTTCTCTCATTATATATCCTCTGTTCTGCACGCCTGCGTGCTGAGACGCCTGTCTATGTTTTTCTGCACCGCGAAGCCAGGCACTTCGGCGTGCAAGCACGTCAGGAGGGACTCGAACCCCCAACCTGCGGTTTTGGAGACCGCTGCTCTGCCAATTGAGCTACTGACGTATCTCACGTTCACAATTCTCAATTTTGGATTCTTAATTCTCAATTAAAAATTCAGAATTCAAAATTCAAAATTACTTTGTCTCCTTGTGCGATGTATGCTTGTTGCAGAATCGGCAATACTTCTTGTATTCGACTCTACCCGTTTGCTTCCTCTTGTTCTTGGTCGTCGTATAATTGCGATGTTTGCAAACAGTGCATTCGAGCGTAACTATGTCTCTCATATTCTTTCCTTAATTAGGCGCCGCCCGCCGGAAGAATTCCGGGGAGTGGCGCGAGCTCACGACGGGACTCGAACCCGTGACCTACGCCTTACCAAGGCGTTGCTCTACCAGCTGAGCTACGTGAGCGGACACAATATTAAAAAAGAAAACCGACGCACAGGTATTATGCCCCCGTGCGGCGCATCTCACCAGGCCCCTGGGGGCGCTGGGCGATAGCCAATGCCTTTCCGAAGCGGCTCTTCGGACGAGAGCGGGAGACGGGACTCGAACCCGCGACCAACAGCTTGGAAGGCTGTGACTCTACCAACTGAGTTACTCCCGCGTTTGAACTTCAAACCTGGAAGAGTTTCACTCGCAGGGGTCACGATGTCCTCAGATATCGCGACACAAAACCTGCTCGGGAGAGACAGAAGTCACTCCCGCATATTAAAACAAATTTTTGTTCCTGGCCGACAACATCCAACAAGAAGGCGGTGGGCGGCGGGGGATTCGAACCCTCTAAGGCGTAAGCCAACGGATTTACAGTCCGCCCCGGCTCTCCAACTCCGGCGTCCGCCCAAATATTCGCAACCGAGCTGGCGAAGGGATTTGAACCCCCGACCTGCTGATTACAAGTCAGCTGCTCTACCAACTGAGCTACGCCAGCATTTTGCATTTTGAGCTAATAAATTTAACAAAAAAAGCGAGAAAGTCAAGGTCAAAATCGGCACGCAAAACCGACACATAATCAGTGACTTACGGCGTTCCCCTTCTCACTTGGACTGGTGATTTTGGCGTTCGGCTCGTATTTTGCACCGAAGGGCCTCCCCCCGACTTCCACCGAGATTGCTCCCCAGACCGTCAAACCTCATGCTCTCCCCCTCCCCGCTCCCCGGAGAGGGGGAAACAGCATACAGCCTCCTTCGATCAGGTCACTTCATCAGAATCATTTTCCTTATCTCAGAGAACTTGTTCGCGCTGATCCGAAGGAAGTACACGCCGCTTGAAAGCGACGATCCATCGAACCTCACGCTGTAGTAGCCGGCGCTCTGATCCTGCGTTACAAGCGTCCTCACCAACCGCCCCATTACGTCGTATACTTTTAATTCTACGAATCCGCTCGCGGGTATCTGGTACTCGATAGTCGTTGCAGGGTTAAAGGGGTTCGGGTAATTCTGCGAAACGCCATACTTGTCCGGAATCGCAGGGCGGTCGCCGGCGACGGCCGTGATTGTCAGATTAACTTCATTGGAGTATGCGGAAGTAACATGGGAGTTGTACCCTCTTACACGGTAGTAGTAACTCGAACCTGCGACAACCGCAGTATCAATGAACGTGGTTACGTTCTGGCCCACGGTATCCACTTGAGAATACGTTCCTCCGGCCCCCATTTTTCTTTCGATCCGGAAGCCGTCCTCGCTGCTCGAGCTGTCTTTCCATGTCAGGACAACATTCGGGCCGGCACTCTGAGCTACGGTAAGATTAGTGGGAGGGCGCATGGACGTGACGGCATGCGCCAGGTTTGTGAAAGCGGAATTCCCACCCGCATTGTAAGCGTAGCATCTATAAAAGTATTCGACTCCGTCAGCAAGACCTGTGTCCGGGTACGAGACTGAATTCGCGGCAAGCGTCACGAGCGGAGTCCACGAAGCAGTTGTGTCGAGAGTCTTGTCGATCTTGAATCCCGTTTCGTTCGCAGAATTGTCCGTCCAGCTCAGGTCAATCGCGGAAAAACTTACGGGGCCGGCAACGAGGCCGGATGGGGCTGATGGAGGCGCGAGTATCGTGGTGAAATTCCTGACCACCGACCAGGGACTTGTCCCTCCGGGGTTGGTGGCATTTACGCGCCAGTAATACTTTGTCTGATGCAGCAATCCTCCGATACTCTTCGACGTGGAGGTAACACCGGCACTATCATAACTGGTCGTCGCAAATGAGGAGTCGGTCGAAACTTGCAGCCTGTAACTTGCCGCTCCAGTGGAGCTGTTCCATGTGAGGGCAGGGTTCACCGGCACCGCAGTCGCCCCGTTCAGTGGCGTAGCCAACGTAGGGGCCGCAGGCGGAGCTACGACAGTAGTGAAACTCCATACTGTCGACCATGAACCGGTTCCACCCGCGTTGCTCGCATTCGCTCTCCAATAGTATTGAGTTGCATTGATCAAACCGCTAAGGATCCTCGATGTAACCGTGAGCCCACTGGAGTCGTAAACGGTCGTCGTGAACGAGGAACTGGTGGATACCTGCAGCCTGTAATTGGCTGCTCCCGTCGCACTGTTCCAGGAGACGGTGGGATTCACCGCGACTCCTGTCGCGCCGTTCGCCGGGGTTGACAATGTGGGAGCCGGTGGAGCGGCGATGATAGTAGTGAAACTCCAAACCGTTGACCAGGCACTTGCTCCAGCCGAATTACTCGCGTTAACCCTCCAGTAATACTTGGTCAAATTCAGCAGCCCGCTCAGTGACGCAGATGTCGTTGACAGTCCGCCAGAATTGTAGACAAGAGTAGCGAAACCCGAATCAGTCGACACCTGCAATCGGTACGTTGCTGCCCCCGAAGAACTGTTCCATGTCAGGGTGGGTCCTGTGCCGACGTTAGTTGAGCCGTTTGCCGGGCTCGACAGGACAGGGACCAGAGGGAGGGCGACGGCCGAACTTGTGACGCCTCCGTTAACGAGAAGTGCCCGGGGACTCCCCTCATTCAGCAGCAACTGCTGGAATGTAAGTGACGATCTCCTTCCGGAGGTCACCCATGCCGGGACTGAAAAGCGAACGACACATAAAATGCCGGGGGTAGTAAAATGCGACGCACCTGCCGCGGCAAAACTAATCGTATTTCCCGTAATGTTCGGGACGTAAGTCCATCCGTCAGTTAACGTCCCCGTAGCTATGATTGCCAGTGGGTGTATTACCGAAGAATCATAAGTAATCTTTGCCTGGAGACTTTGGATGGGATTAGCTCCGCCAACGGGCGCGATGTATAAGGGTACGTCCACCGTATCCCCTATTACTCCGATTGTGTCCGGAATAGTTACTCTCGTATCGTAGACCTGGACCAGCCCTGAGGTACCGCTGCCGCCATAGACGTCAGTCGCTTTCACGTTGACGGTTCCGCCCTTGACCGGGCTAAGTATTCCCCCGCTACTGATTGTTGCCACCGTAGTATCGGTTGTCGACCATGCGTATGGAGGAGTTCCGCCCGAAGCGGTAAAAGGAAGAGTCTCGCCTGCCACAACATTTCCAGTATATGGGCTGACGTTCAGGGTTGCGAGATTGATCGTCGAGAAGTACCCGCTCTTCGAATTGCCGGGCATTGTCTCGTTGAACAGCGAGTTCCCCGGGGTTATGCTCGTCGAGCCGGACGAAACAGCGGACACCTTGAACTGGATGTAAACCAGGACTCCGCTTCCCGAAAGCGCACTGCTTCCGGCAAATGAGACGCTTACCTTTCCGGGAACGTCAGAGTTAAAAGCGGGGCTGCTGTAGGATGAGATAAGCGTACCCGACTGAACAATCCCCTGCACACTGAGAAGATTCTGATTGAATGTCAGATCGAACGACCCCGATGTAACGTTGAGGCCGGTCAGGTCAGTAACATAAACCGGCAAATTGAGCAGTTGCCCCTGGATGACCGATGTGTCGCGGACCGTTAGACGAAAAGCTCTTATCTCGATGGAGTTATTAGTAGTGTCGATAGTACCGTTGGCGTCCACAGCTACGACTTTCGTGAGCCCCGCATGCAGGGCCCTCAGCAGTCCGGAAGAGTTGATGCTTGCGACGCTTCCATTCGTCAGGGACCAGTTATACGGAGCCGTCCCGCCGGAAGCCGAGAATTGGAGGCTGTCTCCGATCGTTAGGCTTCCTGAAGTGGGGTAAACTGTTATAGCCGGTGCGGGCTGTGTGTTTATACTCGCATTACGCCATGTAATCGCCGGCGATCCCTCATTCAGGAAATTGTGCGCCACATCAGTGAAAGACAAAGATGTATAGCCGCTGCCCACTGCCTTCAACCGGACGTAGAAAAGTATCCCCGTTCCGCTGAGCGGAGTCGAGCCCGCCGCGGCGACGGTGATTTTTCCGGGGGTGCCCGCATTATATGTAACTGAGCCGAGCGAACCGCTCATCGTTCCCGCCGTGAGTATCGTGTCAGGCGCGAAGACATAAGTGCTGTAGCTTATCTGGAGCTGGAACGCCGTCACGTTCTGCCCAGTGAGGCTGCTGTCCACGTAGACCGGAAAACTGATCGTGTTCCCCTGCACGACAGTTGAGTCGTGGATCGAAAGACCGATCGTCCCGGCAGTCAGCCCCTGTAGCGCCGGAAGAAGCAGGAACGCGAGCAGATATTTGAATGATTTAACCATGCTTCACCTGTAATTATCGGGGGAACCGGGGCGCGGACATACGACCTGTCCGCGCCGCGCGCTGTTCCACCGGGGTGATTACCTAATCAAGACCAGTTTCTTTGTCTGCACGAACTTTCCGGCCGCGATGCGGTAGAAGTATATACCGCTGCTTACCTGGACGCCGTGGTCGTTCGTTCCGTTCCAGACAACCTTGTAGACGCCTGCCCTCCTGGTATCATTCACCAGAGTCTTTACGGTCTGGCCCAATGCGTTGGAGATTACCAGGTGAACGCTGGTGTTGTCGTCGGGAAGTTGATATTGAATCGTGGTCGACGGATTGAACGGGTTCGGATAGTTCTGTTCGAGGACGAATGATGTAGGCTTGCCGATCACCTCAACCTGTCCCGCCGAGGTTAGCTTCGTTAAATCACTTTCATTTGCGAGGAACCTGACGATGCTGATCGGAGAGTTCACTCTTCCACTTACATCGTCAGCCACCCTGAATTGCATGTATGCGACCGTGCCGTTCTCCTTGAGCATGCTCGCGCCCGCCATGGCAACATTCAGGTATCCTTTCTCTTTGTCGTTCGCGGAGGCGACGGAGAACCCGCTGGTTATGTCGCCTACCAGTACCTTTTCAAACGTGAATAATTTGGGATCATACTTCACGTTGATTTGCGCTGAGGTCACTCCTTCGACATTTTCCAAATTGACCGGAACGATGACGGAATCGCCCCTGCCCACCGTGACATTACCCATCGTCAGCTTCACGCCAGAGACCTTCTGCAGCGCAAGTTGTCCTTTAGTCGCGGGACTCAGCACTTTCATGTTGCTGCTCGCCTCCGCCGGGAATACCGAGACGAGGCCCACAACGTATTGCAGGATCAGCGACGCATCGTAGGCCGTTACTCCGCCGACACCGCTGACATCGGCTACCCGCAGCTGTGCCTCGTTGAGCGAATCGGGGCCAACCGGCGCAACTACATATTTAAGTATAAGCGATGCGTCAAAGGCTTGAACAGACCCATTGAGGCTGACGTCGCCTTCGATAGGGTTGGAAGCTCCGGCTCCCAGATACGGACTGTACCTCACCGAGTCGGTAATGCCCTCTCCTGTTCCACCGGGGTTGCTCGCGTGTGTCGGCCCAGTGTTACTTCCCCACCAGTTCCATCGCGCGTCAATATTGAAGGACTTGTTAACGTTGTTCACTCCGTACCCGGAGTTGCTATAGATATCCGAGTAGTTAACAACGGGATTCGAAGCGCCGCCGGCTCTGATGCCGTCGTAATTATTCGTTATGCTGCAGTAGGTGATCGTCGGACTTGCGTTCGTAGTGGTGATGGCCGCTCCGGAATAGGAGAGTCCGGCGTACCTGATGATGCAATGGCTGAGCTGACAGAGATTGTCGAGAGATTGGTCGGCGAATGCTATACCAGACCAGCCGGCGTAATAGCTGTTCGGAGTAGTCGCGGTACTGTCCGCGTTGGTATCACCGCCGTAGAAATCGTCACGGTAGTCAGTGAAGACGATTGTGCTGTCGGCAGTAAAACCACCAACCGCATTGAGACCCTTATTAACCGTTAATCCGGCACCATTAAAGAATTTCAGGATGACACCGGGAGCCACGGTCAGTGTTGCGTTACTTGCTACGGTGTAATTCTTGAAGACGTAAGGGATATTGGTCTTGCCGGCAAAATTGCGCTTAGGCAAGGTTACGTCCTGAACCAGTGTCTCGCTTATCACGCCGATCGCCCTATAGGTAGTTCCGCTTATCGAATCCGCCAGCGTACTCTTCGGATAGGAAACGAGCGAGGTCTGGAACGGCGCATAAGTAAGATCCCTGAAGAGGCAGGAGTCAACTGCCGGATTGGAAACACCGTTCAGGTAGAGTCCCCAGTTCGTGTGATCGAAAGTGCAATTATTAATGTTCGGCCCCGCCTGCTGCAGGTAAATGCCGATATCAGTATACCTGAACATCGCATACCGGACTGTGCTGAGACTGTCCATGCTGACGTCGTCGAAATAGAATCTGTTGCCGCCCGCAATCGAAGGCTGTGTGGCCGATCCGTCGCCGTTAGAATCTCCGGGGTTACCGTAGGCGTCGTCGCGTGCATCGGTGAAGATGACCGGTTGTCCCGAGGTTCCCGCGACCGCAATCGCGCCGTCGATCGTCCAGCTGCCGTTCTTGAAGACCGTGCCTGCCGGGATCGTAATGAGAGTTCCCGTGTTGATCGTGCAGGTAGAGTACAGATAATAGGTGATGTCTGTGTAGCCGGCGAAATTCCTTATCGGCACGGTATCGTTAACAGAATAGGTCTCCGGTACTATGCCTAGCGCCATAGATCCGACGTTCTGCGCGCTATTGTTTGTGAAAGTCGGATTCGAAAACATGCTCATGGAGACCGGAGTAGAATTGACATTGTTGATCTCGGAATTGCTGATTGCCGGATGAGCGCTTCCGAACGAGCCTATGCCCGCGGTGCTCGACTGCTCAAAAATACAGCTGTCGGCTTTCAGCGCCGCATTGAATACGCGCATCTCACCGTATCGGTAGTAGTACTCGTAGTAGTTGCTGCCGCCATATCTGAAATCGCAGTGTTTGAGAGAATTCAGCGAATCGAGACTCGAGGCGTTGAAGTCGACGGTATTCCAGTCGCCCCTGTTGGGAACGCTTGAATTTCCGTCGTTGTTCGTGTCGCCGCCGTTCGAATCGTCTTTGAAAGATGTGAACACGATGGGAGCAGTCGCGGTACCGTCGGCCACGAGAGCACCGTTGACTGCGATAGAGGCGTAAGAATTCGAAAACTTCATGACGACGCCAGGATTAATGGTCAGGACCGCACTCGAACCGATCGTCAGGTTGTCGATGATGTAAGCTATGTTTGTAAAGCCTGCTATGCTCCGTGTTATCAGGCTTGCGTTCGAGGATAGCGTTCCTTCAAGTATTCTGACACCGTTGCTGCCATTGGCGCTGAAAGTGATACTCGTGAATGCCGGATTTGAGAGGAGCGACATCGCGAGGGGGTCGTGTACGCAATTTGATATGGTCACGCCATTCACAAGCGGCGTCGAGCTGTTTTCGCAGCGTACGCCGAAGTTATAGGAGTCAGACAGAGTTGAATTCGATACGGTTCCTCCGGCATCAGTGAAGGTCACGAGCCCCCAGCTGCCGCTTCCGCCAAATTTGATGAGACAACTATCTAGTAGACAGAATGAGTCGTCGCTGGTTGCCTGGAATCTTATAGTGCTCCAGTTTCCGGCAGCAGGAGACGTAACGGCACCGTCGCCGTTAGTGTCTCCGGGATTTCCGAAGTTGTCGTCCTTAAGAGAGGTGAATACAACTTGTCCACCGGCGACAGTGCCTTTGGCCCTGAAGCCGCCGTTGACGTATATCCCGGGGCCGTTGGATTTTATCACGACTCCGGCGTCGACCGTCACGTTCGTGCTCGAATTTATTGTCGCATCACCCAGAAGAACATAGGTAATATTATTGTAGCCTGCGACATTCCTTTGCTTGACCGTGCCGCTTGAGGCGACATACTCTCCAATGAGCCCTAGCGCGGTCCATCCGGTATTATTGAAAGTATTGCCGCTGAATGTTGGATCGGCAGAGAACGACATCGCGATCGGAGTATATTGCGTATTGAAAATCGAATTGTTAATGATCTTTGGCTTTGAGCTCAACGCGGCATATATGCCGTAAACCGAGTTCCCTATCTGGCAATTTGAAATAGTCGGGCTGGCATTTATCATCGTCACTTCACCTGAATAGTACCACGTACTATTGTAGTAGTATAAATAGTAAGGAAGGTTCCCGTAGTTCAATGTACAGTAATTGAGAACAGACGAAGTGTCACTTCCCGGCTCAAAGACGATCCCGCCCCAGTCCCCGACGGCGGGCGTCGAGGCATTCCCATCTTTGTTCGAATCCTTGGGATTTCCGAAGTTGTCATCCTTGGCAGACGTGAAGACAATCATGCTGTCCGGCGTAGCATTCGCAACCAGTTTTCCCTGGACCACGATTCTCTGGGAAGACTGATAGCCTTTGATGACGATCCCCTTGTTGATCGTCAGCGTCAGGCCGGAGGGAACGGTCACATAATCCAGCAGGAGGTACGTAACGTTGGGGATGCTCGTTACCGACCGTATCGGAAGGATTGCGTCGGTACTGAGGGTTCCTCCGAGCAAACCGATGGCATCGTACGTATTGTCCGAAAACGAGAAGCTATTATTGCTGAACACCGGATTCGCGTTGAACGACATCGCTATAGGGACCAACTCACTCGATCCTATGGTATTGTTGGTAAAGACAGGGCTGGAAGCTCCCTGCATCATAGCCCCGAAATGGTTGTTCGCCATGCTGCAGCTGTCGATAGTCGGGCTGGCGTTATACATCGATATGCCGCCTGTGCTGCCGGCGCCTGCAAAGGTAACCGTGCAGCGCCTCATAACCGAAACCGAATCGATACTCGCGTCGTTGAAGACCACCCCGTACCAGTTGTTAGTTTGAGGTTGTGTCCCCGACCCGTCGCCGTTCGAGTCTCCTCCCAGGTTATCATCTTTGTATGAGGTGAAGTATATGTTCTGCCCGGCTCCTGCGACTGCGATAAGCGCACCGTTAACGATGAGGTGGCCGCCATTGAACTTCAGTATGTTGGTAGAAGCGATCTGCAGAGTCTGGCCGGCGTTCACGGTGAAATCACTCGGGAACACATACGGGATAGCAGCGGTGTCCAATACCATGGAATTAGTGGAATAGTAATTCATATAGATGCCATTGTGCGTGTTGCCGCTGAACGTGTTGACGCCGTCGAACACGAGCGCGGCAGTCCCGTTTTCCTGTATTGGCCACGGGCAGGAAGAGACCGAGGAGTTGCCGAACGATATCGTTGTCCCCGCCACGAACTCCAGGCCGTTGCCCGTGCAGTTAGAAATTGTCGTGCCTGTCAGCGAGAGCGATCCGCTTCCCACATAGACACCACGCGTGCTGGAATTGGCCACCGTCGCTCCATTTCCGTTTATATTGACAGTGCCGCCGTAAACATAGAGTGCGGCGGTGCCGTTGGCGCCCGCGAAGTTTATTTGACAGCTGTCAAAAACAGCCGTCGGTGATGCGCCGTAAGACCCAATCTGGATACCGTTCCAGTCGCCCTTTGCCGGAACCCCGCTAGTAGTATCCTTGATGGAAGTGAACGTCGTCCATCGCGCATCGATATTGCCGTTTGAGTTAAGCGCGACACCGGCCTTGAACCGGATGACGACGCCTGAATCGACCGTCAGGGTATGCCCCGACTGGATTGTCAGGGTACTAACCACGACGTACGGGCTATTCGCCAGCGTAAGTGTCGAATCAGTTGCGATTGTACCTGAAAGATTAGTCTGCCCTAATGCCAGGCCTTCCAGAAGGAAGACCATAACTGCGGTAAAGAAACAGCGCATTGCATGCTCCTTTTTTGGATGTATGTTTGATCAATTTCAGAATGCCGACTTAGCTCTGCCGGGACGAACAGCCAATTCCGGACGGGCAAAGATGAGGGAGTCCAGGCATAACACCGGGACTATGAATGTGATTGAATTAATTCTCTGTTTAAGAAAGGTACTTCAAGCCAACGTAGAACCCTGACACGAATTGACGACGGCGAAAGAATCCATCTGTCAATGACAAGTTATCGCCTTGGCGAAGACTGCTGCTATGACAAATCTCACAACGAGAAATGACCAGTGAGAGTGCTTTCCGAGATGGTGGCATTGCCGTCGTCCGGGCAGAAGAATCTCTCATCAGAACGCTCACCATGTGAAAATCTTTTGCCTCCCTTTTGCGCGGTTCTCCTCAACGCCGAAAGATTGGATATCAATCTGGCATCCTCAACTGAACAAATGTACAGTTCCCCGTAGAAGTGACGCAGCGCACGCCTCCCTTGGAGCGGCAAATTGATTTGATTTCCTGACAGATCTCAATCGAGTCCGGCAAAAATCCGGGTGCTGAATCTGAGGCATCTGAATGCCCGGAAAGTTCGGTACTGGCTCAGTTTGAGGATTTTTTCTCTCGCAAAGCCGCAACGACCGCAAAGGGGAAACCATTTCATCCCTTTCTTTGCGAGCTTTGCGTCTTTGCGAGATATTTGTTACAAATCGAGCCACTACTGGAAGTTCGGTATTTGAACACGGGGTGCTAAATTGTAGAAATGATCCCGACGGAGCGATTGCAGAAAGCCCTGGAGAAATCTTTCGGATTGAAGGAATTCAGGCCGGGGCAGACGGAGATTATAAACTCCGTCATGAACGGGTTCGACACACTCGCCGTCATGCCGACAGGCGGCGGGAAGTCCGTGTGCTATCAGCTCCCGGCAATTCTTCTGGATGGGCTTACAATCGTGGTATCGCCACTCGTTAGCCTTATGAAAGATCAGGTCGCGCAGGTAAACAGGAGGGGCAAGATAGCGACCGAGCTCGACAGCTCATTGGACCTCGATGAAATACAATCCCGCCTTCGCCTCGTAAAATCAGGCCAGTTGAAGTTGCTGTACGTCGCGCCGGAGAGACTCGAAAGCAAAAGATTTATCGATTCGCTTTCCGCTACGAAAATCTCCCTGCTCGCCGTGGATGAGGCGCATTGCATAAGCCAGTGGGGACACGATTTCCGCCCTCACTATACACGCATTTCGGATTTCGCGGAGGGCATCGGAAACCCTGTGATGCTTGCCCTAACCGCGACCGCCACGCCCGATGTGCAAGACGACATCGTGGCCCAGCTTAAGATGCGCTCGCCGCGCGTTTACATACGCGGATTCTCCAGAGAGAATCTGTCGTTTCAGGTTCTTGTGGAAACCGCGAAGACACAATCTATCCTGAATCACGTTTCCAAACATGAGGGATCCGGAATAGTATATGCCGCCACTCGCAAAAGCGCCGACGAGATACACGACTTCCTGAAGTCACGCGGTGTAAACGCGTTGAGATACCACGCGGGCCTGACCGAATCGGAGCGGACCAAGTCGCAAACGGAATTCCTGAATTCGGACCGGGTGATGGTTGCTACTAACGCTTTCGGAATGGGGATAAACAAACCTGACGTCAGGTTCGTAATCCATTACGAAATTCCCGGAACGATCGAGGCGTATTATCAGGAAGCCGGGAGGGCGGGACGTGATGGGAAACTCGCCGAATGCATCCTCCTTTTTCATAAGAGGGACCTGGCAGTCCAGGACTATTTCATCGACACACTTTATCCGACAAGAGATGAATTCATACAGACTTACACTTCGATTTTTGACGCACTATCGGTTGCCGTCGGGAGCACACGAGACGACTACCTGACCATTTCGACACGTCAAATATCAGAGTTGACCAAGCTTAACGCCCGAACGATCGATTCAGTCTTCAGGATCCTTTCTCAACGGGGATTGATTCAGCTGATGCCGAGTATTTCCGCCAACGCTTACGTGCGCGCAAAAGTGGACATGGGCGCTTACAAAAGGGCGATTGAGAAGACAGCATCGCATGATTCCAAGGCGGTACTCGATACTTTGTTAAGGCTTTACGGCAGCGCATTCTTCTCCGAAGAGAAGCCGGTCAGGATAGATGAGCTCGGAAGAAAGGCGGAGATCGGACCGTCCAATGTCAGTCGTACTTTGTCTATACTCCAGCGCTCCGGGATAATTGAATACAAGCCTCCTTCCGAGGGGATCACGTTCCGCATGCTGTCAAGGCGGGAAGAGCCGGAGAGACTCCCGGTTGACTTTCAGCAGCTGTCGCTCCTCCGCGAACGGGCCCATCAGCGCCTGGCCAGAGTCGTCGGTTACGCAAAGATCACCGGCTGCCGGTCGAACTACATACTTGATTATTTCGGTGCCGACGAAGCGGAAGGAGGCTGCGGGAACTGCGACAACTGCACGATCATATCGCCGTATGTCGGCGGCGACTCAGGCATCGAAAGCGCCAGGAGCCCTAAAGAAATTCATACTACGATCCTTGCGCTCGTAAAGGCAACGGACGGAAGGTACGGCAGGACCACGTACTGCAAGATACTGCTGGAGACCGCCGACAAGAAGGAAACCAGCGGCGGCTGGATAGCGGAGTTCTCAGGCGCACTGAAAGACATCCCGGCCCAGGCAGTCTATTCCGCGTTTGATTTTCTCCTGACACGGAAATATCTGTCCAGGAACGGCCTCGTCTACCCGACTGTGTCGATAACGGCCGAAGGCGAAACATACATGAAGACTGGTATTGCCACTGCGGTCAAAAAGTCATTCATCCTGCGGAAAGCACTTTACAAGGCGCTGCGGGATGAGAGACGCGCACTTGCCGCCGAATTACGCCTTCCGGTTTTCGGCGTCTGCGCGGACGAAATGCTCATCCAAATCGCAAACGAGCATCCGATGAACCAAGGAGAGATATCGGAATACCTGCCGCGCGGAGGGGCCAATGCCGGGGCCATAACCGGAAGGATGCTCCAGGTTTGCCTGGATTTTGCCCCCGAGATACCGGTTGAATTATCGGCGGCTGAACGTGATGTCTATGAACTCTTCCGCGAGAAACTCACTGCCGTGGAGATAGCCGCTGCACTGTCGCTCACGGTGCAGAGCGTTATCGAGACGCTGGAACGGCTGAAGGAGAGGGGTCTTGAGATGAACCTCCGCACGCTGATCGACAACCGCATATTCTCTCTTCTGAAGAGTGAGCTTGAAAAAACACGGGATGTGGTTGCGGTACACAGGGCCGTCAGAGACTGCGAGCTGGCCGAGGTGGCGCTCGTGGCCAGGCTTACCGGCGTTTCATCCTGACGTAGTCCGGCTTCATCTGCGCGAGCCGTTGATTGACTTCTTCAAAGAATCTTTCCCACTGATCGGGCCTTTTGTTATACCACGCCATGGTTGAGTCGAAAAGGCTCTTGTTTATTTTGAATGCTCTCATCACAGAATCGGCTTTTGTCTTCTGCAGCGCGGAATCTTTTGCGTACTGAGCGTCCAACAACTGCAGTTGTATGTAGAAATCAACCAGCTTGTCTTCCGGGATCGGAGGTTTCTCGGAGCAGGCGGGGATCAGCAGGGCGAATATTAGAATGAAGTTAATTTTTCTTCGGAGCATCGATCACCATGACAAATTCGGCCTTGAAGGGCGCGTCGTCAAATTTCTTGTTAATCTCTCCCAGTGTGCCGCGGATTACCTGTTCGCTCGGCATGGTCATGTCGACGGCCACCACCGCTCTCCGGTTCCTCCCGAATGACGCCAGGCAGTCTTCGATCACCGGCTTGAACCTATAGGGCGCTTCCATGATTATGGTGACACAGTCGAGAGACGAAAGCCTCTTCAATGCCTGGACACGTTCCTCCTTTTTCCGGGGGAGAAAGCCGGCATAGTGGAACGAGCTGATATCGAAATCGCAGACGACGAGGGCCGAAAGAAGAGAAGACGCTCCGGGGACTGGGACGACTCTGAGTCCCTTCTTCAAGGCGATGTGAACCAGCTTGGCACCCGGATCGGCGAGCACAGGAGTTCCCGCGTCCGATATAAGAGCGGCATCGGCGCCGGCTTTTATACGATCGACGGTGACTTCGGCGTCGCTCGCTTCGTTGTGCTCGTTCAAAGCTTCAAGTGGCTTGTCGAACCCGTAGTACCTTAGAAGGCGGTTCCCAGTCTTGAACTCTTCGCAAATGATGAAGTCGACTCCCTTGAGCACATTGAGCGCCCTCAATGTAATGTCGTCGTAATTCCCGATCGGGGTGGAAACGAGATAGAGTGTAGAGCTCAATGCGCCGGCCTGATATTCCTTTCGTAATATTTCCTCAACCCGATCAGTATCGCGGTCGTAGGCACGGCGATCAGGAGTCCCAGGAAGCCCATGAAGTATCCGAATACCAGCAGAGCCAGTATCAGAAGGACAGGATGCACTCCGATTTTTGATCCGATGATCCTCGGGTAGAGTATCGCAGTCTCGGTGAGGTTCATACCGAGGAACGACACTGCAACCATCGCCACCTGAAATCCCGGGCTATCGCCGAACAGGGCGATAAGTATCGCCACGGACATGCTGATGATAATTCCGAAGTAAGGGATCATGTCGAGTAAGCCGGAGATCAAACCGATCACCAGCGGGTACTTGACTCCCCATATAGACATCAGCGAAGAAATAACGATCGCGTTGATGAACGCGACGGTCAGCGCGCCGCGCAGGTAGCTCCCGAGTATCTCGTCGATTATGGCGTAAATGTCTGAAGCACGCTGCCTGTAAGCCCGCGGGAAGACCATCTTCACCCTGTGCTTGATCAGCTCAAAATCTTTCATCACATAGAAACTCAGAAACGGGACGAGGACAAGGTTCAGCATTTTGGTCAGCGCCGAGGCCGCCTGTGCCACGAAACTCAATATGCCGTTCGGGATTGCCCTGGTAACGTCCTCAATCCGCGCCGAGATCTCCCCGATTATTGCCTGCTGCAGGTTTTGATTTTCCGGCGTGAAGCCGAGGAAGCCGCGGTTGATGGCGCTGTTGAGCGAATTGCTGACCTCGCTTGTGAGAGTTGGGATCGAAGTCAGGAAGTTCTGGAACTGTTGAAAGACCATCGGCAGGAGGACGATCGAAAGCGTTACGACGGCACCAAGCAGAGTCAGGAGGATAACTATGATGGACAGCGACCGCGGGATCTTCTTGTGCGCCAGCGATTCGACGACCGGAGAAAAAATGAAGCTTACGAGAAACGCGATGACAAACGGGAGGACGGCTCCGGACACTTCAACAAAGAACCAGATTCCGAACAACAGCGTCGCGACAAGTATAAGATGACGGACAATCGGCTCGCGTCTCAGCGGATAAGTCGCAATGAGGAACACAACATATACTAGGATGGGACTGAACACTTCCCGTACAGAGTAACCCAGCACAACCAACAAAACGAGCGCGACGGCCAGAAGCAGCCATTCGCGCCGGTCGGAAAGAAGCTCGGAGAGCGTGCTGACCTCCGGTTTCCGCTTCTCAGCCGATTTTACCTCTTCCTCCTGCAGCGACATCCTTATTTCTCTTCCATTTCAAGCTGTTTTGCGCGATTCCTTTACAGATAATAGCGCCGAAATATTTGCAAAAGAATGAATAAAATCACTCTTCCAAATCTCCATCCTGTTAAGGTCCAGCTTTCTCAACACCGCTGCAACGGAATCGATTTTATACACCGGTGTCCGCGCGATGACGCCCTCGCGTGAAACCGAGCCCAATCCGAACAGCCTCCTGTAGCCCGCGGCCAATGCCGCCTCGGCGGTCACCCGGTTGTACCTTCCGAACGGGAAGGAGAATGCGTCCACTTCAGCCCCGGTGATATCCTCCAGGTACTTCTTGGATTCAGTGAGTTCATGCTTCAACGACGCCGGGGAGAGTCTCGTCAGATCTTTGTGCGAACACGAGTGACTTCCGACCTCGAAACCGAGCCGCGCCACATCCCTGATCTGTTCCGTGTTCATGTGTCTAAAAGGCTTATATGAAAGTCGGACATCCCAGCTGTTTGTCTTTCCGACGAAGTCGGTAATCACGAAGACAATTGCTTTGACCCCGAAGGAGTTCAGAGTTGGGACTACATTTCTGTGGAAACAATCGTAACCATCGTCGAAAGTCAGGCAGACGCTCTTTCCGGCTCCGATCGGCTCCATATCGGAAATAACCCTGTAGCCCCTGGCGACGAGAGCGGATATCTGCTTTTCGAACGACTTCGGCCGGACGTTGGTAAGTCCGAGCTCGAACCTGTCATCCACTTTATGGTATGCGAGGACCGCTGTCATTTCCCTGTCGACCCGAACCCGCCTTCACCGCGCGCCGTGTCGCCAAGTGAGCCGGATTCTTCCCAGCTTACGCGGGAATATCTCGATATCACCATCTGAGCGATCCTGTCGCCGCGGTTTACGACAAACGGTTCCGCACCGAGATTGAGCATGATGACTTTTATTTCGCCGCGGTAGTCCGAGTCGATGGTGCCGGGCGAGTTTGGGAGGGTGACCTTTTCCCGGAAGGCAAGCCCGCTTCTCGGTCTTATCTGTGCTTCGAATCCGACCGGGAGCTCAATCTTGAGATTCGTGGGGACAAGGGAAGTAGACATCGGATTTATCACCAGCGGCTCCCTTACGGCCGCATACACGTCCATCCCCGCGGAGCCCTCCGTCATGTAAGAAGGCAGCGGAAGATCGCCGAATTCGTCCGACATTCTGAAAATTTTAACGGAGATTTTATCCAAGCCTGCTCCCTGAGAATGAGAATTTCCTGAGAGAAAGAATCCATGTCTGAGGACAACCCGGACCTGCACCACCAGACTTGTAAACTTTGCCGCTTACACGGACTGTCTCAGGCGGCGCTCTTCGCCTGCCTCAGCAGTTCCTCTTCAAGTTCCTGCCTGAACCGCTGGATAGTGAACTTGACCGGCCAGGCGGCCGCGTCGCCGAGCGCACAAATGGTATTGCCTTCAATATTGTTCGCGACGCGGACAAGGAGATCCAGGTCTTCAGGTTTGCCGCCGCCGTCGTTCATGCGCTGCAATATCTTCTTCATCCATCCGGTGCCTTCACGGCACGGTGTGCACTGGCCGCATGACTCGTGCCAGTAAAACCTCGCTATTCTCAGAAGGACTTTCGTCAAATCGGTATCTTCGTCCATCACGATCACCCCGCCGGTACCGATCGCGCTTCCGACCGCCTTCAGCGACTCGGCGTCCATCCTGACCCCTTCCAACTGATCTCCCCTGAGCGGAGGCATCGAGCTTCCGCCCGGGATAACCATCTTAATCTTTTTATTGCCCAATACACCGCCGGCAAAATTATGAATAATGTCGGTCAACAGAGTCCCCGACGGGAGTTCAAATACCCCCGGCTTGTTCACGTGCCCGCTCACTCCGATGAGCAAAGTGCCCGGATGCTTTTGCGCGCCGATCCTGGCGAACCACTCCGCCCCGTTCCAGATTATGGCCGGGACGTTCGCGATCGTTTCCACATTGTTGATCGTCGTCGCATTTCCCCAGAGCCCGTTCTGCGCCGGGAAAGGCGGCTTGACTCTCGGGTAGCCGCGCTTCCCTTCGATCGACTCCATAAGTCCCGACTCTTCTCCGCAGATATACGCGCCGGCTCCGCGGTGGACGTAGAGGTCTGTGGAAAAATTCGTGCCCTGTATGTTTTCGCCGAGATAGCCGCGCGAATAAGCCTCCGCGACTGCCTTCTCGAGAATCTTGTACCATTTATAATATTCGCCGCGGATATAGATGTAAGCTGTCTTTATTCCCATCGCGTAGGAGGCGATCACGATCCCCTCGACAAGCTGGTGAGGATTGAATTCCAGGATTTGCCTGTCCTTGAAGGAGCCGGGCTCGCTTTCATCCGCGTTGATCGCGAGATACTTCGCCTTGTCGTTTCCCTTCGGCATGAAGGTCCATTTCAATCCCGTCGGGAATGCGGCGCCCCCTCGCCCGCGCAGACTTGACCTCTTAACTTCGTCCGTCACGGCTTCGGGCTGCATTCCAAGCGCCTTCTTCAGCGCGCTGTAGCCGCCGTTGCTTTCATAGACTTCGATTTTTGCCAGGTCCGGGATTTCCGGAAGCACTATTTTCGGGAAGGCGGGATCGCCGTTTTGCGCGTAAAGTTTGGTAGATTCGGACATTGTCAATGAGCCTGCTTCCTGAATTCTTCGATTAGATTGTCCAGCTTCTCTTTAGTAAGATCTTCGTAATAGTCGTTGTTCACCTGCATCATCGGGGCGGTTCCGCAAGATCCGAGGCATTCCACTTCACTCAATGTAAACAGTCTGTCGGGAGTCGTTTCTCCGACCTTCACACCGAGCTTGTGCTCGAGGTGCTCGATCATGTTGTCAGAGCCGCGGAGCATACATGAGACGTTCGCGCAAAACTGTATGTGATATTTGCCGACCGGCTTCTGATTATACATCGTGTAGAAGGTAACCACACCGAGCACGTGATTAAACGGAAGGTCCAGCAGGCCGGCGACATAGTGCATTACCTCTTCAGATATCCAGCCGAATTGTTCCTGCGCGAGCCAGAGAATGGGGAGGAGCGCCGCCATCGGTTTCGGATAGCGTTTCTTGATTTCTTCTACTTTGCGGAGGTTTTCTTCTGTAAACACTGTCGTTAATTCTCAATTCTTAATTTTAAATTTTGAATTCATCGAGCGAATCATGATTTCCATGAATCTAACATGGGCAGGCACTGCAAATCTCCACGCCAAATTCAAAATTCAGAATTCATAATTCGAAATTCTCACTTGTCCGCTTCACCCATAATCGGATCGATGCTCCCGATAATCGCCACGACATCCGAGATCATCTGTCCCTTGAGCAGCGTGGGAAGAGCCTGGAGATTACAGAATGAGGGAGAGCGAATCTTCAGCCTCCACGGGTGGCCGCTGCCGTCGCTGATTATATAGAAGCCCAGTTCGCCTTTAGATCCCTCGGTGGCGACATAAGACTCCCCGACGTCCGGATGGACGCCGTCGTTCACGATCACGAAGTCGTGGATAAGCTCTTCCATCTTGTCATAGACCCGCTGTTTCTGCGGCAAGACTTTCTTGGGCAGGTCCGCCTTAGTCGGGCCGTCGGGTATTTTTTCGAGAGCCTGTCTTACGATCTTCACGCTCTCGAGCATTTCCCTCATCCTGACCATGTACCGCGCGAAGCAGTCTCCGCCTTTTTCGGTGATCACATCGAAGGAAAGCTGGTCATAAACGAGGTACGGCGAGAACGTCCTGATGTCATGCTCGACTCCGGAAGCACGCAGGTTGGCTCCGCTGAAGCTGAGGCCGATCGCCGTCTCGGCATCGATCGATCCCACGCCCACCACGCGGTCGAGGAATATCCTGTTCCTGTTCAGCATCCTCGATATTTCGCTGTGATGTTTCGGAAACTCGTCGATAAATCTCGTGATTGCCTGCTTCGTTTCTTCCGTCATGTCCTGGGCGACGCCGCCGATTCTCGTATAGCTCGTGGTGAAACGTACGCCTGTCAGCAGGTCAAACACGTCGTAGAGCTTTTCCCTTTCCCTGAAAGCCCAGAGGAAAACAGTCATTGCTCCGACGTCCATCGCCATCGCGCCGATAGCCATCAGGTGGGAAGAAATCCTCGCGAGCTCCGCACCTATCACCCTTATGTATTGGGCCCGGGGCGGCGCCTCGACACCGGCGATTTTTTCAACGGCAAGCGCGTAAGCCACGTTGTTGGCGATGGGCGAGATGTAATCAAGCCTGTCGGTGTGCGGAATAAACTCCATGTAGGTCGAGGCCTCCGCGATCTTCTCGTATCCGCGGTGGAGATAGCCGAGCTCCGGGATGCATTCAACCACGGTCTCCCCGTCCAGCTTGACCAGGAGCCTTAGCACACCGTGTGTCGCGGGATGCTGCGGGCCCATGTTGAGGACCATGTAGTTATCGAGCGGATCCTCGGGAGTTATGCTCGTGTCTTTATCTTCGAGCGCCCGTACGATCTGGGCGACGTTGTCTTTGTCATGAGATGAATTAGCCATTAAGGAGTTCTCAATTCTAAATTCTCAATTTTAAACTGAGCGCGGGCTCTTATTTCCTCGGGAGAGGGATAGAGCCGGGGACGCCCATCAGCGGAAATTCCTTCCGCAGCGGATGGTACTCGTACTCTTCCGGCATATACATCCGTCTCATGTCCGGGTGTCCCTCGAAGTTGATCCCGTACATATCGAAGGCCTCACGCTCAAACCAGTTGGCAGCAGGATAGACCGAAGTCACACTCGGACAAACGGGGTTCTCGCCGTTGACCTTTACCTTGAGCCTCAGGCGCGTCTTGTTGCTCAGCGAGATCATGTTATAGACGACCAGGAATCTCTCTTCGACGGGGACCGCGGAAGGACGGGACTCGTGCTCGATCGCGAGGTAGGCTTTCCTGGATGACGCGTCCTCAAAGTCCAGCATGTCAGCCCCGCAGATGTCCGAGAGGAAATTAAACCCTAGCTCGGGATCTTCCTTCACGAACCTGCAGACTTCCACGATTTTGTCCCTGTTCACTTCGGCCGCGACCTGGCCCTTGAACTCCGACACAGAGATTATGCTCTCTCCGAAGGCTGCCCGGAGTTTCTCTTCGATTTTTTCTCTCATCTGGTTTTTATTCCACCACTACTTTTTCGAGCTGGGGCTGCTGAGTTCTTGTTTCGCCGGCCTGGATTTTCTTCTGGATTTCCATCAGCGCTTTCAGGAGCGAATCGGGCCGCGGGGGACATCCGCCGACATAAATGTCGACGGGAACGAACTGGTCGATTCCCTGCACAACAGAATATGAACGGTACATTCCTCCGCTCGAAGCGCAGACACCCATGGAAATTACCCACTTGGGATCGGGCATTTGATCGTAGATCTTGCGAACTACCTTAGCCATTTTATATGTAGTCGTTCCCGCGACGATCAGGAGATCGCTCTGACGCGGCGAGAACCTGAACACTTCCGCTCCAAAACGGCTCACGTCGAAGCGCGGGCCGGCAAAAGCCATCATTTCAATAGCACAGCAGGATATGCCGAGCGGCATTGGCCAGAGAGAATTCTTCAACGACCAGTTGAAAAGAGCGTCGACGGTACTGGTCAGGAAGCCTTCATCCTCGTTTGTTCTATTTACTGCCACTGGAGGGCTCCTTTCTTAATCACGTAATAATATCCAATCAGAAGTATGACAATGAATACCGACATCTCTATGAATCCGAACCATCCAAACGATATGAAGTTCACTGCCCACGGGTACATGAAGACAATTTCCACGTCGAACAGGATGAATAGTATTGCGACGAGGTAAAATCGCACAGAAAACCTTTCACGTGCGGTCCTGATCGGTTCCATGCCGCTCTCGTATGTGGAGAGCTTCTCGGAATTGGGCCGCTTGGGTCCAAGAAAGCGATTTATGTTGCCCATGACAACACCCAGGGCGGCGCCCACGGCAAGAATCAGGAATATCGGGACGTAATCCATCAACATTTCATTCTCGTTTTAAAAAATCTACACAACGGGGGCGTAAAAATCAAAGGACGGAGAGGGGGACAACCGGGAGATTTAGGAATAAAGGAATATTGGAATGATGGAATAGAGGAAAGTTGGAATAATGGATTGATGGATTGGTGGATTATGGGGTGACCGGAGAGTGGTGGTTGGGAAATATCGGGTACCGATGGCCGCCACGGGAGAAGATCAGGCCTGACCCGCATTCCTGCCCCGGCTTTTGAGTTTTGACGTCAGGCAAACTATATTCTCAAAACCAATTTGAGGAGGAGAACATGGTAAAGTTGGTCGCACTGTTCAAGAAACCCGCCGACGCCGCATCGTTCGACGAGCACTATGAATCTGTTCATATATCTCTCGTGAGCAAAATGCCGGGGATGAAGAAAATTGAGATATCAAAGGTTACCGGCGCTCCGATGTCGACACCGCAGTTCTACAGAATGGCTGAGATGTATTTCGATGACCAGTCGGCACTCAACAAGGCCATCATGTCACCCGAAGGGATGGCAGCCGCGAAGGATCTCCTGGGATTCGCGAAAGATGTTGTCCAGATGTTCTTCGCGGAGGTTAAGGAATGAAGGAACTCAAAGGAAAGCCGGCGGGTAGTTTCGGGTTCAAAGATATTATCTACGAAAAGAGCGATTATCGTGCGACCGTGACGATAAACCGGCCGGCGGTTCTGAACGCGCTGAATTTCAACGTCCTGCGCGAATTGAGCACGGCGTTCGAGGATGCGGCATTCGACGATGGCATTGCCGTCGTTGTAATCACCGGCGCCGGAAAGAAGGCATTCTGCACAGGGGCTGATATAAAAGAATGGAACGACGAGCTTCTCGACAATCCGAACGACCTATACAAATGGATGGCGGCATTCACCGAAATTCATGACCGGCTGCGGAATATCGGAAAAGTCACCGTCGCAAGACTCAACGGAATGGTGGTCGGAGGCGGCAACGAGCTCAACCTCTCATGCGACCTTGCTGTAGCGGCTTCCGACGTCGAGCTCCGCCACGTCGGTACTTCGCGCGGCAGCGTGCCCGCAGCCGGTGCGACGCAATGGCTCCCCATAGTCATCGGCGAGAGGAGAGCGCGGGAGATGCTGCTCCTTGGTAAGACGCTCACCGCGAAGGAAGCAAAAGAGTGGGGGCTTGTCAATTTCGTGGTACCGAGGAAAAATCTCGACAAGGAAATAGACAGGGTCTGCAAAGAACTTTACAACAAACTTCCGGATTGTACGCGCTATACGCGGGAGCATCTCAGTTTCTGGAAGAATCTCTCATGGTCACTGACCGTGGGACATCTCCGCGATTGGATCACCGTCCATACGCCTTCTGCGGAAATACAGGAAGGCATCAGGTCATTTAACGAGAGACGGCCGATCGACTATAAGATGCTCCGGGATTTCCACAAGTCGGGCATGAAGAAGTGCGGAAAGTGCGGCAGGTCCATAGCGCCCGAATTCGGTTACTGCGGCCACTGCGGGACCAAACTGGGGAGTACTCACTGATTATTTTGCATCCATCGAAGGTTAATATTCGCGGCGGCAGCGCCGGACATTTCGCGGGAATTAAAGGGACACTTCCCTCACTCGTCACACCGGAAGAAAGGCATTGATGAGCAAATCTGAACAGCCAGGGCTCGCCCAGCGGCTCGGACTCACGACTGCGATTGCAGTTGTCGTCGGGAGTATCATCGGATCCGGGATATTCCTTGTACCTCAGAAGATCGCGCTGACGCTCGGCGACGCCGGGTGGATTATCGCGGTCTGGATCTTCGGCGGCCTCCTTTCGCTCGCCGGTGCCCTCACCAACGCGGAGATCGCCGGGATGATCCCGGCAGCCGGGGGCCAATACGTCTACTTCCGGGAAATCTACGGCGACTTCCCAGCTTTCCTTTACGGCTGGACGACCTTCATAGTCTACCAGACAGGTTCGATAGCGGCAATCGCAGTCGCTTTCGCGAAGTACTTCGGCTACTTTTTCCCAGGACTCAATACGATCCAAATGAACTTCGGACTTTTCGTGATGCCCGAAGTGGGGATCAAGCTCGTGGCGATCGGAGCTATTTTATTCGTGATGACCGTGAATTACTTCGGCGTTCAGTTCGGCGGGTTCATGCAGCGGCTCTTCACCGGCCTGAAGGTACTTGCGATCGGGGGGATAGTATTCGTATGCTTCACTTTCGGCACACGATCCGGCCATTTGTACACGCCATTTTTCGGCGCTTTCCACGGTACTTCGCTCATCAGCGCTTTTGGCATCGCACTCGTCGCCGTGCTGTGGGCTTATGATGGCTGGAACAGTGTCACCTATCTCGCGGGCGAGGTGAAAGACGCACAGAGGAATATTCCTATCGCGCTGGTGGCGGGGACATCCGCTGTAATTATCATATATATTCTGGCGAACCTCGCCTACATGTACGTCCTGCCGGTATCACAAATCGCACACTCCCATCTCGTCGCGTCTGACGCGATATCACAAATCTTCGGGATCAACGGGGCCGCACTCATCGCGATCGCCGTCATGATCTCCACTTTTGGAACGGTAAACGCAACGACCATGACCACGGCGCGTGTTTACTTCGCGATGGCAAAGGACAAGTTATTCTTCAAGGGGATTTCGCGAGTCCACCCGAAATACAAGACTCCTCATGTCTCCCTGATCGTACAAGGGATTTGGGCATCACTGCTCACTCTCACGGGAAATGTACGACCAGCTCTTCACATATGTCATCTTTGCGTCGTGGCTCTTCTATGCGCTTGGAACCTTCGGGATTTTTGTTTTGCGGAAGAAACGCCCCGATGCGCCGCGGCCATACAAGACAGTCGGTTACCCGATCGTGCCTATACTCTTCGTGATCGTCGCGGTTTGGTTTGTGTTCAACACGATCATCACGGACCCGCGCGATTCGCTGATCGGGCTGGGATTGGTGATGCTTGGCGTGCCGGCGTACATTTACTGGAACAGGAACCGCAACGCGGCGGCAGAGGAAGTCTAACCGCCATCTTTACCCGGATGTCCCGGGCATTTTCATCCTGATTTTGGCTAATGACTCATTTCGGTTTCACGCAAAGATCGCTGAGAAAGAAAATCGCAGAGAACGCAAAGGGATTTTACACTTTTCCTGGCGGACTTTGCGACTACTTTGCGTACATTGCGTGAAATATTTTGCCGAATTCAGACCGAGTCACTTCCTGGTTTTGCCTTCTCTTGCCGCCAAATCTATATTCATCAAACGAATCTAAAAGCGTGACAACCATGTTGAAAAATCACAACAAGTGGATTCCCGCCGCTGCAGCTGTGGTCACATCCGCGCTGCTGTACTTCTATTCCACCGGTCTGAACGGAATCGGCGCGCTGGTCTTCGTTGCCCCGCTGCCGATCCTGGTAATATCGCACTCACTGTCGGCACGCACTGCTTTCCTTGCGGCCTTCCTTGCATATCTCCTAGGCATGCTGAACCTCATCGGGTATTTACTCATGCTCGCACCGGCGGTCATTGTCCTATTCCTGATGATAGCATCCTCTCTCGCATTCGCTTTCTCGGTGATGGTGTCACGCGCCGCGGCGGTCCGCATGAAGCCGTGGCTTGCAGTATTCGCTTTCCCCTTTGTCTCGACGGCATTCGAGTTCATTAATAGCCTACTGTCTCCAAACGGCTCGGCAGGGAGCCTCGCCTACACGCAGGCTCACTGTCTCCCGCTCATCCAGGTCTCGTCGATCACGGGCATATGGGGAATTACTTTCATCGCTACATTGGTCCCTGCCGCGTTTTCGATGCTGTGGCTGGTCAGGGGCTCAAAAGTGGAGATGCTGCGAACGCAGGCAGCCCCCGCGATACTCGTGGCAGCCGTCCTCATTTTCGGCTGGATCCGTCTCGCTGAACCGAGGACTCAGAAACCGATTCTCGTCGGACTCGCCGCAACCGACATCACGATTAAATACTTCCGCACGACAGACCCCGAGAAATCTCTGGAAGTAATACGGCAATACTCGCACCGGGCCACGGACCTCGCGGGGTTTGGCGCGAAGCTGGTGGTTCTGCCGGAGAAGTTCGCGGCAGTTACGCCTCAGTCAGAAGACTCCGCTTATTCCATTCTCAAACGGACAGCCATCGCCGGTAATGTCACGATTGTCGCCGGCCTGAACGATGTTTCCACGGCACTCGACACCAACTCCGCGGTCGTTTTCTTCCCTGATGGCAAAGTGCTCAGATACTATAAGAGATTTCTCGTTCCCGGATTCGAAACGGGATATTACAACGGCGACAAACCTCTCGTTTTCCCATTCGGGAATGCCACCGCCGGCGTCGAAATATGCAAAGACATGGACTTCCCCTCGTGGTCTCGCGAATACGGGATGCGTGGCGTCGGCCTGCTCTTCGTCCCTGCGTGGGACTTCACTGTAGACGGCGAGTTTCACATGAGGATGGCTCTCCTCCGCGGCGTGGAGAGCGGATTTTCGATTGTACGCTGCGCGCAGCAGGGCCTCCTGACCGTGAGCGATTACCGTGGACAAATTATCGCGAAGCAGTCTACCTCCGGTTCACCGGAAGTACTCCTCCTTAGCTCAGTTTCCCCCGGTCCGGGGAAAACATTCTACTCTATCGCCGGCGACTGGTTCGGATGGTTGAGCATCGCGGCGGCGTTGTCATTTCTGATCGCCATCATCCTGAAACGACCGAAGAGGGCACTTCAGAGTTAACTTACTATTCGTTCCTACCGGGGCGAGTCGTTTTCAAGAACAGGCAAGGTGCCGCCGACTCTTCAACTTTTCGGCAAAGTTTGGAGACAAGCAGAAAGTTGAAGATTGGATTAAACCCCATCACGCTTTTATGTGTCGATTTGATTGTTGCGATTATCTTACATTATTCATATGGCATTCCGTAGCCCTTACCCGCTAACGCTGTTGTTCGTTCCCTTCCTCGTTTCTCCCGCCGCAATGGGACAGGAACTGCACGAGGATCACCCAAACAGTGCGGTTTACAGAGATTACAGGCCGCCCGATCGTACTCAACTTATCAGCCCGACCGATGTGGCCAACCAGCTTTGGGAGGGATTGATGCTCATGCGGCACGCAAACGGCGGCGACCCGGTGGCGCAGGAGGAGTTGGGCTTCCGATATTTCTTAGGGAAGGGTTTCGCCCCGGATACCGTCAAAGCCGCATATTGGATGCAGAAAGCCGCGGATCAGAACATGTCAACCGCGCAATACAACTTTGGCGTGTTTCTCAATAACGGGTGGGGCGTTCCGTGGGATCCATTCAAGGCCTATGATAGATTCAAGTCGGCAGCTGAAGACAGCCTCCCGGAAGGAGAGTTCGCGTACGGACTTTTCTACACCGACAACCTGGTCGTACCGCGGGATTGGGCGACGGCCTATCACTGGCTGAAGCTGGCGGACGACGCGAAGTACGAACCGGCGCACAAGCTTATCGCGGAATTTATCCGGAGAGGAGTTCCGTTCGGCGGTGACTCGACGGGGCACGCGACTTCGACACACGACTCTTCCTCGGCGCAGGCAGCTCATTCGATCGAGCCTCTCTTCCTCGATTACGGTCCGGACACAACTTCCCATGTCGACGACCTGACGCTGCTCAACGAAGCTTTTCGTCAGGGCAACGAGAAATTCAGAGAGGCGCTCGGCGTCTCGAATATATTCGAGAAGGGAGCAAAGGACACAACTGCGCTGAGCGTTATAGAATCCGCGGCGAGTGTCGGAAGTCCGGAGGCGCTGGCCGTTCTCGGACGCTGCTACGAGAGAGGTACAGGTGTACCGCGCGACAGGATCCTCGCGGCTGAACAGTATCTGCGTGCCGCGCGCATGGATTCGCGCCACGGGTTGGCGCTCCTCCTCCAGCTTGTGCGTGAGAAGGGATTTGCCCAGGAAGTCGAGTCGCGAACCAAAGAGGGAGATGATGACGCGGCATTTGTGTGGGCAGGCCTGACAGAGCTCGGCCTGGATAACCGCCTCCTCCCTGACCAGGCGTTCCATCTCCTTGAAGTGGCTGCAAGCCACGATCACATTCCGTCGCTGATCGAGCTTGGTCGCTGCTATTACACGGGACAGTGGACAACCCGCGATCCGGCCATCGGCGCAAAATACTGGCGGCGCGCAGCCCATGATGGGAGCCGCGACGCCGAGATCAGGCTCGCCGCGGCGGCAGTCGTATCCGACAGCAGCAGCACAGATTCGGCACTGGCGGACACGATCCATATTCTGACCACCGGATCCGGCGACGGTTCCTCCGTCGCGCAGCTCGCGCTTGGTTACTGTTATCAACAGGGTGTCGGCGTGGCTCAGAACATCCCGGAGGCAGTGAGACTTTATCGCGACTGCGCGCAACGAGGAAGCGAAAGCGCCTACAATGCTCTCAAACGGATGTACGACAAGCTACGGCCCAAGGGGAAAGAATTCGACGTCGATTCGGTTAGCAGCGCGGGCGGCTAACCGCTATTGAAATTGTGGGCGGTTATCTACTTCACAAAACATGACGATCCCGTCGGGAGTAACACTAACAGCACGAATGAAGGAACCACTCCGGATCGTCGAATGTCGCGAATGAATATCGTACGATTCGTGTCTACGCGCCGAAGCGCTACGACGCGCAGGCGTGTAATTCGTAAGGAGCCGTCCCGTGGCTGGTTGATTTGGATTAGTGCGATTTCCCGCCTTGCCGGGATCCCGACGTACAAATGTTTTGGACGGGACATATCCTTTTCTAATATCAATGAGCGGGACGTGTTCATTGATTTCCTTTGTTAAGTATATGATCTCGAAATTTAGAAATCGTATCCGAGCGAGATATAATACTTCGGCGCTGAAAAGCTCTGGAGGTTGTAGCTCCACGCGACGTCGAGTTTAACAAGGAAGTAGAGTATAACCATCCTTACGCCGAAACCCGTGCCGACGAGCAGGTCCCTGGTTTTGAGACTTCCGCCGCCGTCGCGGTCAAAGGCCTGAAACTTCACGTACCTGTCATACCAATCCCATCCCCAGGCGGAACCTACGTCCACGAACGCGGTGCCGAAGAAAGTCTGGAACAGAGGAATGGGGCCCGCGGCGAGAAACCCGAACATCGGAAATCTGAACTCCATGTTCAGCAGGGCAAAGTTGTTGCCGAACCGCGCGTTGTAATTGTAACCTCGCATCGGCACAACAGGCGTCAGGAACTGCAGATCTTCGGCGTTCCTGATCGGGAGGAAGTCTCCGTCGAATCTCACGTTTATCCAGTTCTCCATGCCCCCTATGAAAAACTTTTGCGGGTTGGAGCCGACCGATGTTCCCGCGAACAGGCGCCACGCGAATGTGTAGAACGTGCCGAAAAGCCTTATATAATTGCGGTAATCGATCATACCGGTCATGAAGCTGATCCCCTGGTCGCTGGTCTTCGGCGTACCGAAAAGGTACGCGTAATACCTCGACCCGTTTATCGGCGCGATGTACCCGAAGTACGTGTTGTCGTGCACGTAGCGGAGCGACGGCACAATGAGGTTCCGGTTCTGATTGGGCTCATATGTCTCATTCAGGTTCTCACGGCTCAGACTCATCCAGCTCATCCCGCCCTCGAGCCTGTTGTACCTGTCGAACGGATATTCGGCGGAAAGCGAGATGCCGTAGGTCTGGAACCGGTAAAGGTCATAAAAACCCGTCAGCGACGATTGCATGTAAAGGAACCGTGCGACGTGGGAGCCGACAATTGAGTAGTTTGTCCTCGACGGAAGGTAGGTGTAAGCGAAAGCGTAATCGCTGTTCTTGAGATCGACGACTAGGTCGGTCAGGAGAAAGATCTGGTGATCGCCCAGCATGTCGCTGAACGCCATCACCGTGCTCCCCTGAACGCCAAACATTGTGTTGTAACCTGCGTTTCCGTAGATGATGTCTGGAGTGAAATTCACCTTGTATTTTTGCGCGATGAAATTGCCGGAGCTGTCGATATTCTCCTTCACGTTGAAATTGTCGTTGAAGTTCGGAGGGGCGAATAGCGAATCGGTTGGCGCCTTGCTCCCTCCAAAGACATAGTTGCTCAAGTCGACCTGTATGTCTTTACCGTACAGGTCTCTTACCTGGGCGGAGTCGGGGCTTTGGGCGGAATCGACGGCGACGGCCTGTACTGCGGCTGAGGGACGGGAAGCCGCGGCGCGCTCCGCAATCTCCCGCTTAACGAACACCGTCGGTGGCACTGCGTCGTCCGCCAGCAGATGTTCGGTTGGGGATTTCAGGAGAAATATATCGAACCCGCCGTTCTCGAGACTGGAAAAGGCGAGCTTCGAGCCGTCCTTCGAAATGGAGAATTGATAAATCCCGCTCATTGAATTGGAGAGGGGCTTGCTTTCTCCGGTTTCAAGATCCATGTAATACAGGTTGGCAACTCCGCTCCTGTCCGAGATGTAGAAAATATGCTTCCCGTCCGGGGCTGCCACCGGGTAGGAGTCTTCGCTCGAATCGGACCTCGATATGCGCTCAACCATTCCCGATGCGACAGAAACCGAATAGAGATGAGTCTGATTGAAATTGTAGTTCCACATCCTGAAGCCCTTGGGAATCAGGCCCCCGTCGAGATGCGCGCCGCGATCGCTGGCGAAATATATCTTCTTCCCGTCCGGCGACCACGATGGATCCGAATCGCTGAACAGGTCGCGTGTCAGGTTCGCGAGGCTCTTGTTGCCGAGATCGTACACGTATATATCCGATTGGGGCCCCTTCTCTCCCACGAACGCGAGCCTGTCGCCGTCGGGCGACCACGAGACCGAGAACACGCCGGCGAGTTCGTCCAACTTCAGTTTCTCCATATCATCGGTCTGCGTGTCGATGAGGAATATTGCGTCATGAGCGCCGCTCTTTACGGCAATCGCAACCTTCTTCCCGTCAGGCGACCATGTGAGTCCGGGGGTCAGGAGATGGAGCTCTTCAAAATTCTTACTCGTCTGGCCGTCCACCAGTTTCTTAATGACCCTGCCGTCGTTCGAGTTTATGAGGTATATGCTCATGTAGTCGTCGCGATCGGAGATACAGGCTATCCTGTCTCCCTGCGGGGAAATCGCGGGACTGGTGTTATAGAAATTTCCGATGTCCTTATGATCGGTGAGGCGCTTCGCAAAGTCTTCAGGGCGTTTGCGTATCGCTATCTCCGGCCAGTACATCACTTTCTGTTCGTGGTCCCAGCGCTTGGAAAGCTCCTTGACGCTGATCCCGAGCGCGCTCCGGAAGCCCTGTTCAACGCTTCTGGTAGTTCTGATTCGACTGAGTATCTCGCCGATCTTTTCTTCGCCATATTTGTTGGCAATGTAGTACCATATCGATTGTCCCCCGCGATATGCGAAATATCCGTTCAGCTCATCGATCGGGACGAGGTATTCGTTCACGGTGGCATCCAGCATGAACATATCGGAATTCGCGTCCCAACCGAGGGATTCGTATTCCGCGAGCCCCTCGTTGAACCACATCGGAAGCTGGAGCGTAATATTGTTTGCGATGACGGACTGGATAGAACCGCCGTAATACATATCGTTCACAACGGCATGCACGAGTTCATGATGGATCACATGACGCAACATCCGGTAAGATCCTTCGAAGGGAACAACCACCCGGTTCTTGAACATTTCGGTCACGCCGCCCACCCCCTCTTCTAAATATTCAGAGATAACGTTGGTCTGCTGCCAGTCGTTGTGGGAATCGTATATGACCAACGGGATGCGGTTGGTAATGTCGTAACGGAAGTGGGAGCTTATCGAAGTGTACGCCGCCTCAGCAGCTTCCGCCGTGAATTCCGCCAGGTAGTACTCCTGGGGATAGAAGTACACATCGAAATGCTTCGACTGGATGAAATACCATTCGAAGTTCTTGTACTGGACTTTATTCTTGCCGAATTCATCGATCTGGGCAAACGCTGTCCCGACGAAGAAAAGCATACCCAGAAGTGACAGCCTCTTCATGCACGACTCCCTTTCACGAAGAACATACCAAGGATTTTGAAGAGATTCAAGATTTGAGGACTAATTGAGGGGCTGCACGAGTGTGGAATCGAGGGAAACAAGAGGGTCTCCCCGGCTAAGTCTTTGTCTAGTTCAGGGCGGTAAGCCTGAGCTTTAGAACTTGAACTCTTCCCCTTCCTTTGCAGCGCACAGCTCGAAGGTATACTTCATCTTCTTCATTTCTTTCTTGCACTTCTTCACCACTTCGTCCACGGCGTCGTCATCCAGAATGGGGTCGTAGTGAAACAGGCACACCTTCTTGACGCCGGCTTCTGCGGCCACCCTCAGAGTGTAGAGGTAATGTGAATGCCCCCAGCCGATATGCTCGCTGTACTGTTCCGGCGTGTAAGTCGAATCGTGTATAAGCACATCCGCCCCCTTGATAAAATCTATCACCCGCTTGCCCGGATCACCCTTGTAATCTTCGAAGAGCTTCAGTACATCAGGCTCGCCGTTGGCGAAGAACTGGGCCGTCTCCCTGGTGTACGGTTCATTGTCGCTGATATACACAAGCGATTTGTGGTTGAAACTTATCCTATAACCGAGCGTGAAACCCGGATGGTTGACGAAGAAAGACTCCAGTTGCGCGTCGAAAATTTTAATCGAGCCCTCTTTCACGGGTATGAAGTTGATCTGGGCCTGAAGCTCGGACAGCCTGACCGGAAAATAGACCTTGTTCATCTGTTCCGCGATGAGTTTGGCGAGCGTGACGCCGCGCGCTTCCGGTCCCACAATGGTAATCTCGTTGCCTTCCATGAACGCCGGTTTGAAGAACGGGAAACCCTGTATATGATCCCAGTGGGGGTGGGTAACCAGGATGTATGCCCTGACTCGTTTGTTCGCGTCGGCCAGCTTGTTGCCGAGATTTCTGATTCCCGTTCCGGCATCGAGTATTATCAGATTGCCGTCGTCGAGATGCACCTCGGTGCACGCGGTATTACCGCCGTAGCGGATTGTTGACTCGCCCGGTGTGGCGATCGACCCTCGAACTCCCCAGAACTTGACTCTCATCCGGTCTCCTTTCCTCAGGATCCTTTCGACATTTCAGGACAATGAACGCAATCGGTAATTCGAAACATAATCCACATAGTGCTGTGCCGATTCTTCCAACCGTCTCAACTCTTCATCTTTCAATTCCCGAACAACTCTGGCCGGGACGCCCGCCACGAGGCTTCTTGCCGGAACCGTGAAACCTTCCCTGACAAGCGAGCCGGCCGCCACGAGGCTATGCTCGCCAATGCTGCATCCGTCCAGGAGGATAGCTCCCATCCCGATAAGACAAAAATCTTCGATGGAGCAACCGTGTATTATCGCGGCGTGTCCTATCGTTACATTGGAAGCTATAATAGTCGGGAATTTTTCGTACGTAACGTGTATCACACTGTTGTCCTGGACGTTTGTCCGGTCCCCGATTTTGACGAAATTAACGTCCCCTCGCACGACCGTATTGAACCAGATGCTCGAATCCACGCCGATGGTGACGTCCCCAATTACCTGCGCGCCTTCCGCGATGAAAACGCTTTCGTGGAGCTTCGGTTTCTTCCCGAGATACTCGATCAGCATCAGTCGTTGCTCCTCGGCGGAATCCATCCGGCGCGCTTCGCATCCTTCAGCTTCACAACCACGCTGCCGATAATCACGCTGAGGTTTCCCTTCAAGGGCACTTCGGCCGTATCGGCGCTCACCCAACCGGTGAAGTTCCCCGTAACTCCGAAGAAACCGGTGAAATCCATATGGCCGGACATCCTGTAAGCCTCCAGCGGGTAATCGAACGCAGTGACGTCACAGCTTTCTTTCTTCTCGTTGATCGTCAGTTCCACTTTCGATCGGACAGTATCGATTACGATAGGTACCGACAGTTTCGTCCTGACTCCGGCCGCCTTCCTGCTCGCTTCCCGAATGTAGTAGAAGAAACTCAGTCCATCGGTGTATTGCTTGTCGAGCGGGATTTTCACTTCTTCGATCAGCTTGCCGTTCTTTCGCTGCTGCCAATCCATGATCTTCTTGCTGAAGTCGAAGTGGTACGACGTAGATACCGAATCGTTGCCTTCCTTCTGCATGTTTGACGTAAACAGGCAAGTGAACGAGCTCGCCTCCTCGTAAGTATCATACGTCGCGTGCAGATTGACGAACGGGATCCCGCTGTATGAATCGATATACGCGCGGACATGGTATGCCGGGACACCGTCGTAAATCGTTTTCCCGAGAATCTGCATCCGCACGCTTCCTATCTTGAAGAAGAGATAGCTCGCTTCATACGTCAGCACCTCGCCGCCCTGCATGACGGAGTCGCTGCCGGGCTGTGCCCAGCCGGACTGCCTCATGTTTTCCGACAATCTATTGAATAGCGAAACCGCGTACACGCTCCTCAAAACGAAGAGCGTAATCGCGGCGACCGCGACGGCCGTCGCGGCAGTCCTCACGAAAATCTTTACTAATTTTTGTCTGTTAATCTTCATCTCAAATTCTTATTGTCCGGTAACTCTGCCGGGAAATATACAGGTGTGTCACAATTTTACTTCTCAATTGAGGGAATGCCTTGATCGTACCCACGCTATCTCAGATGTCAAAGATGGTCTTAATTGTTCCTGTAAACCCATCGCACGACCTGTCGGAAGGTCGGCCCTGCTAATGCGCCGGAGAATGGAATCCTGACCGGGTAAACGGACAGGGACCAGATGTCACAGGCAAGCTGCGCGCCTGCCCGCGGACATCGCTCCGGGATTCTGCGGGATCCCGGAGGCGTCTATTCCAAACCGGCTATTTGCTTGGCTTCGGGGAATAGCGACAAAGCTTTTTGGAACTGGTTGTCAAGCGTCAGGACAACCCTGTACCAGCCGTCATTTCCCCAAATATTGCGCGCGATCTGTGCCTTCAGAAGCATTGATACATACTTGATGTTCTTCTCGTACTCTTCCTTCGTTATCTTGATGCCGGCCTTCTCCGCGCGCGAGTAGACGTCGTCGAGCATCTTGTCCGATACCTGGAACTCGCCGTTGAAATTCGCCGCGCTTCCATATTCCTTGCGCATCTTGTCCTGGTGCTGGCTCACATGGTTGTCCACGTACTCGAGGAATATCCTCTTCACCTGGAACTGGTAAATGAACCCGGGGACTTTCGCCATCTTCACGATGTAATCCGGGGTTATGCCGCCGCCGCCGTAGACTTTTCTGCCGTCCGCGGTCCTGAAGACTGGTCTTCCGGAATCGCTTTCGAGAGTATGCTGCAGGTTGGCGCCGGACTTCTCACTGCTGTCGATTTCTTCGGGCGCCATATAATAGCTCGCCAGGTTCTTTCCGTAAGGTCGCTGTATGAGGCGCCCGCTGGGAGTGTAGTATCGCGCGATGGTTATCCGAACCGCCGACCCGTCATCGAGGCTGAACTGCCTCTGCACCAGCCCCTTGCCGAAAGTCGTTTCACCGACAACCAAACCTCTGTCCAGGTCCTGTATGGATCCGGTGACGATTTCGCTCGCGGACGCAGAACCGCCGTTGACAAGGACTATCAACGGCATCTTATTGTAATTTCCTCCGTTCGAAGTGAAATACTCGTTCGATTCCGGAATGCGGCCCTTCGTGTACACAATCGTTTTTCCCTGAGGTATGAATTCGCTCGCGACGTTGACCGCCTGATCCAATAGCCCACCCGGATCGTCACGCAGGTCCAGTACAAGCTCCTTCATTCCCTGCGTTTTCAGTTTTGCCAGAGCTTCCTCGAGTTCCTTACCGGTAGTCTCGGCGAACCTGTTTATGTAGACGTAGCCGACTTCCTTGTTGGCCATAAATGAAGCCGTGACAGAATACAGCGGTATCTTATCCCGGATTATTTCGAAATCGAGCGGTTTATCGACCCCCGCACGCACGACGGTGACCGTCACTTTTGTACCCTTTGGGCCGCGGAGTTTCTTCTGAACCTCGTCGCGGGTTATCCCGACGGCTGATTTGCCGTCTATATCTACAATCTTATCGCCCGCCTGAATCCCGACCATCTCGCTCGGTCCGCCGGCTATCGGAGATACTACAAGCAGCGTATCGTTCACGACATCGTATTCGATCCCGACCCCGTCGAAGGATCCGCGGAAATCCTCCGATATCTGGCGCACATCCTTCGCAGGGATGTAAACCGAGTGCGGATCAAGCTGGCCAAGCATCCCGTTGATCGCCGCATCTACAAGCTTCTGCGTGTCGACATTATCTACATAGTATTTGTCCGCAAGGCTGAGGACATCTTTAAATTTCTCAATCTGCTCATATATATTGTCACCACTGAAGACACTCTCTATCTGTGTACCGATCAGAATGCCTATCGCCATGAGGAGGATTGCGGCGGCGGTCGACAGTTTGCTCTTAAACAACTTCATTTCTTTTCCTTTCGAGAATTGCTTCAGCCTCTTCAACAATTCCTATCTTGCTCGCGTTCAAAGCGATTTTAGTGCGAGGGACTGAACAGGCGATCAAATGAATATAAAATAACCTTTTCTACGCAACAAGGTGCCCGTGACAGTTTGCACACAAACCTCCCCGGGGCGCAGAAGGCGGCAGATTCGTTATCTTTATCTCACCTTTCCCAAGGTCAGCTTAAAAGCGAGGTCGTATTCCTCCCCGAGTTCGATACTTGTGTGGAGGAAAAGGACGGAGCTCTGGTAGACTCTCTCAAAGCCCGCTTCCGAAAGCGATACAGTCTCGATGGGGAATCGCCAGAGTGTAAGGGGTTTGTCAACTTCCACGGTAGCCTGCAATCCCTGCCATTCATCCGAAAGAGAAACCGACGTAACCCTATCGGTGGAGCCTACGCTTCTCAAGCGGGGATCGTGAGGCTTCGCGCCGTTGATCTTATAATACCTGTCATGTGCGTCTCCGGCCATCAGACCAAAGTTGAGCTCCACGCCGAAGTCGACGTGGAAAGGGGAGGCACCCAAGTTCTCAACTTTATAGGAGCACAGTATGGTGCCGGAACTTTCCTTGAACTCGAATGTCTTGGTTACCCTGACGGGTGTTTTGTTCCCGCCCGAGACCGTTCCCTCTCTCGTGAATTGGATGACGGCTTTGCCATTCTTGTGGGATATCTTCTTCAGGTAAGGCTGGTCCACGAAATCACCCAGCTCAGGATACTTCGCGGCCGCAAACTCTTCCAAAGTTGTTTTCCCGACGAAGTGGTCGATGAAAGAGGCGCGCCTGTACCAATCATAGTTGAGGAGTTTCTCCAGCCCCGCCTCTTTCGAGGTCACAATATCGTGTATGCTGAGCACCTCCTGCCCGTTAGAGGCTCGCTCGGCCGATCGTCTCAGCTTGTCGTGATAACCCTCGGGACGCCTGCTGAGTATGTCGAGGAAGTTGAAAGGGATCGGTTTGTAATCCAGCTCAAACATCGCCGCACCTTTCTCCGGCATGAAATAGGCATCAAGCACATTCGTCTCGACGAGGACTTCTTTTGACCCGTCCATGTCGAAATCTTCCGGAGTCACGGTGAGCTTTGGCTTGTGCTCAAGTTTGTCGAGTGCGGTTTCAGCCTCGATCAGGCTCTTGTAGACGGGATACCGAAGGTTGGGAAGGTATAATCCGCCGAACACGCCGTGCCAGTAAGGGTCGTTGCACTGCGCCGCCCAGACCTTCTCGATTGCACGATCCAGGGCTGCGCTCTTGTGCTTGATGGCGTGAGCGCGGTCCGAAAGCACGATCATTTTTTTGTGAATGTTGTTTACCTCGGGATACTTAGCGAGGAAATTCCTCCAGTATCCGCCGCGGACAAATTCCTCGTAGTTGTCGAACAGGTCCGCCGCCTTGAGCTTGTGCTCGAACTCCTCGTACTTCCTGAACAATTCTTCCGGCAGTGCCCATTGCAACATCTCCGCGTATGAGGCGTTCTGCAAATAGACTCGCCCGATCGGTTTTACTTTGTCGAGCACTTCGGAGAAGTGGACGATGTTTATCCAGTCCGAATTGTCCTCCAGTGCTTTGAGGAATTCGGCCAGCCAGCCGTCTTCATAAACGTGTTTATAAGTATGCGGCCATACTCCGAATTTCTCCCCGTCGTCGGCGTACACAGCTATCCTGGAACCGTCCTCGCTCGCGATAGAGCGGAGGTATTCGATCGTTTTGGCGACCGGCTGAAAGGGGATCGTGTATCTCATCATCTTGCTGATGGGAAATACGTTCAGCATCTTCCCCTGTTCCTCGGTAACGTAGTATCCGAGGAGGTTCTCATCTTTAAGCCCGACATATTTGAAGTGAGTATCGTCGATAGCGACCCACTTGACGCCGCACTCGGCGATCGGCTTTACTATGTGCTGTTCCCAGACACGCTCGGCAAGCCACATCCCGGTAGGGGCCATACCGAAGTTTTTCCTGACGTAATCACTAAGCTTCTGTATCTGTCCGAGTTTGTCCTTATCCGGGATGATCGCCAGGATAGGCTCGTAGAAACCGCCGGTCATGATCTGGACCTGGCCCGACTTCACCAGGGACTTCAACCGGGTAAAAATCTCGGCGTGGTTCTTCTTAAGCCATTCGAGGAGAAATCCGGTATAATGCTGGGAAACCTTTATCCTGGGGAATCTCACCAGCACATCTAAGAAAGGCTTGTACGACTTCCGGTACGCCTCCTCCAGCACGTGATCGAAGTTACCGATAGGCTGGTGGTTATGGATCCCGAGGACAAGATTGATAGTCTTCAACTGATTCTTTTCTTTCTGCTATTTTTCCGGTTTCATTTGGGGAAAGAAGAG
>CAWEBD010000096.1:0-8327 GCA_963806435.1 uncultured Bacteroidota bacterium | reverse complement strand
CCATCGCCGGCATGCTGAACCTTTCCTCGAAATACATCCTGATGATGTCGGTAATTCCGGAATGGTATTCTTTGATCATTCCCTTCTGCCAGAGCTGCTTCTCATTGAGTTCGTTCAGTGCCTTCAAAGCGGCCTCATCCGGAGAGATCCGGACGACTTGCGCGGCCGGCTCCGTGCCTTTGCTCTTTCTGTACCTTCGGTAGAGGTAAAACGCCAGTCCGCCGGCGAGCAGGGCGGCGAGTATCCAGAGCAGAAGCCATCTCCAGTCGAAGGGAATCTTTATCGGAGATTTGACGTCCTTGATGCCTTCCTTCATGTTGACCGCGACGGTTTTGACGGTGAAACTGACCGGGTTAGTCGGAGCGTAACGCAAAGAGGTGTCACCCGCCGCGCGGTAAAATATCTGGATGGGAGGAATGGTTACCCCGGCCGAGTCGTAGCAAGAAAGGACATATTGGTAAGTCGCGGTTACCTTTCCGTTCTTTTCAACCTCCAGCGGTTTCTCCGTCCTTATGAGCGTGACATTCTTCAGGCTGTCCTGTATTACGGGGGGATAGACCGTCAGCCCTGTATCGCAGCTGACCTGGATTGTGTAGTTGATATAGTCGCCGACCAGGTAATCCGTTTTGTCGGTCGACGCCGTTGCCGCCGTTATCTGGGAGAATACGGGGGAGGCGAGGAGAAACGTCAAAAACGCGACGACGACCGCTCTTTTTACCATCTTCTTTCTCTTAGTCTGAAAAATTTAACGAGTGGTTTGATGTAATCTTCGCCGGCCTGGATTTCAATGCTATCGAGCCGGCTGGAAAGAAAGAGCGATTTCCGCCGGGCCCTGTTCTCCTCTCTCATCCGTGCGAACATAAGCCTTGTTCGTTTGTCACCCGTGTCTATCCATCTTTCTCTTCCGGTCTCGGCATCGACGAATTTCGCGAGGCCGATTTCCGGAATCTCATATTCTCTCCTGTCGTTGAGTACGACGCCTATCAGATCATGGCGTTTTCCGACGATGCGGAGTATCTTCTCGTAACCGCTGTCCATGAAGTCCGAAATGAGAAAGGCTATGCTCCGCTTCTTGATGGCATTGTTCATGTATTCCAGTGCGGCTCTCAGATTGGTCGACTTTCCCTTCGGTTCGAACGAGAGCACTTCGCGGATAATCCTCAGGACGTGCATCCGGCCTTTTCTCGGAGGGACGAATTTCTCAATCTTATCCGTGAAAAGTATGAGTCCGACCTTGTCGTTGTTCTTCAGCGCGGAGAAGGCGAGGATCGCGCCGATTTCCGCAGCGGTCTGTTGTTTCGTCTTTTCTGTTGAACCGAAAATAAGCGACCCGCTCATGTCGACCATGAGCAATACGGTGAGTTCGCGCTCTTCTTCGAAAATCTTGACGAACGGGTGTCCGAATCGCGCCGTCACGTTCCAGTCGATGTTCCTGATGTCGTCGCCAAACTGGTATTCTCTTACTTCGGAGAACTCCATTCCTCTTCCCTTGAAAACGGAGTGATACTCTCCGGAGAAGACCTGGTTGACCACGCCCCTTGTCCGGATCTCTATCTGCCTGACTTGCCTGAGAAGATCTTTAGTAAGCACTTATGGGGAAGAATTTTAAATGTTGAATTTTCAATTTTGAATTTGAAATTAAGAATTTAGAATTCTGATTGTCACGGTACTTCCACCTTGTTCAGTATATCGCGGATAACGTTCTCCGAGGTTATTTCTTCGGCTTCCGCTTCGTAGGTCACCGCCATGCGGTGGCGAAGTACGTCGAGACATATGCCGCGGACGTCTTCCGGTATGACATAACCTCTCCGGTGAATGAAGGCCATCGCCTTCGCGCCGAGAGCGAGATTGATGGAGGCTCTGGGAGATGCGCCGTAGCTGATGTAGTCGGCGAGCTTGTCCAGCCCGAAATCCTTGGGGGAACGCGTCGCGAAGACTATGTCCAGGATGTATTTCTCTATCTTCTCATCTATATAGACTTCGTGGACAAGTTCTCTCGCTTTCAGGATGTCCTTGGGCGAAACCACCGGCTTCACTTCGCCGTCGGTCATGTTCACGTTTTGCCGCATTATCTTGAGCTCATCTTCCCTCGACGGGTAGGTTATCTTCACCTTCAGCATGAACCTGTCCACCTGTGCTTCGGGCAGCGGATACGTGCCCTCCTGCTCGATCGGGTTCTGTGTCGCCAGGACGAGGAAGGGGTCCTCGAGCTTGAAGGTCTGCTCACCGATCGTGACCTGTCTCTCCTGCATTGCCTCCAGGAGAGCGCTCTGCACTTTTGCCGGCGCCCGGTTTATTTCATCGGCAAGTATGAAGTTGGAGAAAATTGGGCCTTTGCGGATCAGGAAGTTGCCGTCCTTCTGATTGTATATCTGCGTACCCACAAGGTCGGCGGGGAGAAGATCGGGGGTGAACTGTATCCTCTGAAATTTCGCCTTCATTGCTGAGGAGAGTGTTTTTATGGCCAGAGTCTTTGCCAGGCCGGGAACACCTTCCAGCAGAACGTGGCCGTTGCTCAGGAGTCCGATTACCAGCCTTTCCACCATCGGTTTCTGTCCGACTATGACCTTGCTGATTTCGTTCATCAGCAAGTCGACAAAGGCACTCTCCTGTTTAATCTTCTCGTTCAATGCGGCAATATCCAATTTAACACCTCATCTGTTTCTGTGTTTTGCGTATTACTGTTCTATACAGAATGTAATTTACGTTCGTGGAAGTGTTAGATGAAAGGGAAAAGCTGCTCCCGGTACACCGGAAATCCTGCTTCGTTGCTCATTAATATAGAGTCTCTGAGCGAACCCGTTTCAGAAACATTCCACAAATTAGTAACGAAGAAATCCGGTGTAAAAATCCTTCCGTTTGGGGTAATTCTTAATTGCCGTTGAGGGTTCGGGATGACTCTCTGATGACAAACTCGGTGTCCAGGACGACACGTTCGATGGGGAGGAGTGTGGACGACTCGATGTTACGGATCAGGATCTCCGCAGCCGTCTTTCCGATTTCATGCTGGGGGGCTCTGATTGTCGTGAGTGGCACCGGGTATATCTTTGCGTAGTAGATGTCGTCGTTCCCGATGATGGATATGTCATCAGGGACGGAAATATTCAGGTCCTTCAACGCCGTCATCACCGCGAGGGCCTGGTGGTCGTTGAAGCACACTATCGCTGTCGGATAATCGCTTTTGTTCGTTTTCCTGAAATACTCCATCGTCTTCGCATAGCTCTCATCATAATGCGATCCGATCGAGACGATCATGTCGTGTCTGAAAGCGAGCGTGCTTTCGCTGAACGCGTCGCGGAAGCCCTCGATGCGTTCCTGAGTGTGGGACGACTGCGGCGGACCGGCAAAGTGGACGATCTTAGTGTGCCCTCCATCGATGAGGTACTTGACGGCCTTCTTTATAGCTCTGAGGTTGTCTATAGCGACGACATTCGCCTGTATACCTTTGACATCCTCGAGAAGAACAAACGGGTAGTTAATCATCTTCAGTTTGAAGAGATGTTCGATCTCTGCCGTGCCTTCGACCACGGGAGCGATGATAGTGCCTTTGATATCCTTGGTTGAGAAGAGATGGGAGAGCTTCTTCTCCCGCTCGTGGCTGTCGTCGGAGCTCGTGATTATCACCGAATAGCCTTTTGTGCTTGCGTAGTCCTTCGCACCCGTGGCTATGGAAGTGTAGAAGGGATAGTTCAGGTCTTTAATGATTATCGCGATGCTATTGTCTTTGGAACCGTTCTTGAGGTTTCTTGCGACGCCCCGCGGACGGAAGTTCATCTCTTTCATTATTTCCAGAATGTGATCTCTGGTAGCGGGTTTCACCGTGCTCTTCGCATTGATCACCGCCGAGACAGTGCCTTTAGAGACGTTAGCCCGTCGTGCGACATCCTCGATAGTTATCCTCTTCATCACCCTCTCCGGAGTTTTCTGGGAGTCCGCTCGTCAATTGAACCGGTTCGACAAATTTTGAACAGTTCAATTTATCATTGGAAAGTTGGAGAATCAACAATTGTTGCTACGCTGTAGTCAAGGAACTCAATTTTTTGTAAGTTGCCACAGAAGTGAGATTTTTTTTGCCAGGTACTTGAGATGTCCCAGTGAATCTTATTGTGGAATTCCACCCCGAACACGTTAGATGTGGCCAAAAGAGCCCAATTTCGTGGGATTTGGGCAAAGATCCGAGTTTCGCCTCGTAATCGCTTGGAGAGGTTCCAATTGCCGAGGAAAACCTGGATCCAACATTGCTCTCAAACCGCACGCGTCCAGTCACTTTTCAAGCTGGTTTCAGGATTTCTGATTCGAGGCTATGAGGATTTGGTTGAATTCTGTAAGTAGACCTCAGTTTCAACATAGCAGACGTATAACATCGTTTAGCTCCCCGGTATATTTGTTCATTTCCGAATAAGGGCTGCTATTATTGGCCAGACCGTCAGGAAACACACGACGGTAAGAATTTCCTATCCTTTCCTTCCATCATTTGTTGGCTTAGCTGACTGTCTCGAATTTGGGGGAAGACGAACGCTCGTCTCTAACTCCAATAGCTTCACGGCGAGGTGGACATTTTGACACCGAGATTGACCCCTGGGCGGGGGAACGGTAATTGACACATTTACGACTTAGAATCACTCAGGATTAACCATCTTGACCGGCCAATTTCTTAGCCGTCATGTTCAAGGACAGATTGGGTGGCCTTCCCAGGATCGGAATTTGATATAGAATTTCCCCACACGAGGTCATCCCTGAACCAAAGCCGCTGAATGTTTCGGCGCTGAAGCTCAGTTCTATGGAGATAGAGGCAGAGATTGTCCGTGACATGCCCGCTAATTCCAGTTGAGCATGACCCACCATGGGCACTTGGGCAGCTAGAATGGTTTGCGAAAACAATCTTCAAGAGGGGGATACTCGTATGAAAATCATTTTTCCAGCCTTGTTAGGAGGTAGAAAGCCATTTCATATGAAAGGAACGCAGACAATCTTGGCTGTTCTATCGTGCGTTCTCTTTGTAACTGCTCCTGCTTTTTCTCAAGCAAATATTCAACACGTCTATGGAGAGTCCTACACAATGAACGGCCAGACGTATAGGGTGAAAGAAATCTACCTGAGTGATTCTACAAGTCAGTGAGAGACGGAGTTTCTTGTTGAACTCTATGATCTTCGGGCTAAGTTCCAAGAGGTTATTCTAAGGGAAGGTTACCTAATAACAAGTTTGATGTTCAAGGTAACGAATTTCCATTGCGGTCCTTCCTGCACGACGCGATGCATTTGTCAGAAACAAGGCGCTACTGACAGTAATCAGCCGGAGGAAACGCTTGCTCGAAGGAAGAAGAACAAGGCGAGAACACTTAGAGCGCGAAAGCGGCACAATCTTCCACGTACAGAACCTCGAAGGTTGTCTTTTCGCTGAATCTCGGATTTGTCCGGTTCACTTTGAAGGTATAGAATGTCTGTTCTTCAGCTGCACACTCGAACGGCTAGTAATCTTTTCACGAAAGCGGTCAATCAGCACATGAATTTCGGAGATTCTGTGGTTTGCTTTTTAAAGTCCCAACTTGTAAAATCTTGAAGGGAGAGGCAACAAATCGGTGCGTTGTCTAGAAAGACGCGGAGAGATCAGAAGTGGTCGGGCTATAAGAAAGTCCTGACTTCTGATAATTCTTTATTCTGCTCCATGCGTGTCCGGAGTGGGTGCTTATGGTACAGAGAGTGCTTTCCGGCAGGATGGACAGTCTGCGTTCGAGAGGGTAGCCGTATAATCTTGCAGGCATAAAGGTCCACACAACTAACCTGCTAGTGAGGGATTGGCAGTGCGAGTCCGGAGCAATGCTTCATCAGCTCGTACTCCCTTTACTGGTGATAAGCCCAGAAATATGGTTGAACCTGTTCGTCTAGAAGGAGTGATCCGTAAGACAGATTTCTTAGCCACCGCCTTGGGCAACTCACTAAGCCAGTTGGTAGGTTCCTGAAATTGCTTCGCACGTATGGAGTTAATCCCAATTCGTTCTTCTGAAAGGAGACATCATTTGAGAAATGGATTACGAAGGTTTGCGCTGAAATATGCCTTGGTAGCGGTCACCGTCTACGCAGGAATCGTTAATGCCCAGATGGTCAATCCGTCAATCGACAAACCTAACGAGCCGTTTTCCTACTTCAGTAAGCCTACCGATGTAATTGGAGTGATGGACGGCAAGTGGGGAACGGAGATGACCCCCGAAGGTTATCTGTACACTGGATACGGTGAACTCATGTTCTTCACGGGGGACCCGCCTGAACCTGTCAATCACCGGATGAAGACGCTTCTCGACGGGTATTTGCCGGTAATATCGTACAGTTTTCAGAGAACCGGTGTGGAGTATACTGTGACAACCTTTGCCGCGACACTCGATGGCAACCCAGAAAGTCCCTTGATGAATTTTGTCCGCGTGAAGATGAAGAACGTGATAAAGCAGCAGCGCGCGGCATTCTTTGGAGTTGGCGTCAGATGCCAGGGAAATTCCAACATGGAAGGTGGCACGGAAGATCACTGTTTCGTCCGTCCGATGAAGGCTCTTTACCTGGGCGGGAAAGAACAAGCAGGAGCGGTATTCGACCCTGATTGGAAGTATGGATTTGCCGGAGATACATTCCAGCGCGAGGACAGTGTGATGTACATCTTTCCGTCTACCCCGTCGCCGGACCGGATGATGACTCTGCAAACTCTGTACAACTATCCGCAAAACCTGACACCGCGAAAGATGCTTGTACTGCCGACAACCCCTGTCGGAATCGTTAACTATATGGTTCTTTTGAAACCGGGACAGGAGCGGACTCTAGACTTCAAGATGCCGTACACCCCGATACTTGCCGGGAGTCCGCTTGTAAACCAGTTACGTGACGCTGGATTCGACGAGTATCTGAACAGGACTGTGAATTTCTGGAACGACATTCTTTCACAGGGAATCGGCATCAGTGTGCCGGAGCCGAAGGTGGTCAACACTTTCAAGACGAACCTTATATACGATCTGATCGCGCGCAACAAAGAAGACGGCTATTACATCCAAAAAGTGAACGATTTTCAGTACCACGCATTCTACCTGCGTGATGCGTCTTTCATCGTCCGAATGTATCTTCTCTCGGATTATTTCAAGATTGCACACCAATGTCTTCAGTTCTTTCCCCGGTGGCAGAAGCCGGACGGAAACTTCGTGTCACAGGGCGGACAATTCGACGGATGGGGAGAGACAATGTGGGTGTATGGGCAGTACTACAGGTTCACGCATGACAAGGAGTTTGCGGAGAAAGTATACCCGTCGATATTGAAAGCCTTCAATTGGCTGGTGAAGGCGCGTGAGTCTGATCCGCTTCATCTTATGCCAGAGACTTCTCCGGGCGACAATGAAAATATCCGGGGCCATATAACCGGACATAATTTCTGGGCACTCGACGGATTGAAAAACATGATTGTAATCGCGAAGGGATTAGGCAAGACGGCAGATGCGGTAGAGTTCCAACACGAGTATGACAATTTTTATGGCACGCTCATGAAACGACTCGAAGTGGTGACCTCAAAGACCGGTGGATATATCCCACCCGGGCTTGACGGGGCAAACCCTCCCGGCCAGGACTGGGGAAACATGCTTTCACTGTATCCGGAGGTATTGTTCCCGCCATTCAGCAAAATGGTGACCGCTACTCTTGATTCGACCCGCGCGAAATACAGGGAAGGAATCATGACCTACGGCAACGGCAAATTCCTGCATGATTATCTCACAATACGGAATACCCAGGCCGAGCTCGTACGAAACGAACAAGAGACAGCCCTGAAGGAGCTCTACGCATTGCTTCTCCACACCAGTTCGACCAACGCAGGATTTGAATTTGCGATTCACCCATGGAGCACGAGAGAGTTTGACGGCAATCTCGCACCACATGGATGGTACGCTGCGGAGATTCGCTCGCTCATTAGGAGTATGATGGTGCGCGAACAACAGGGGGATCTCCATTTGCTTTCGTGTATTTCGCCGGACTGGGTTAGGGATGGTAAGGAGATTTCTGTTCGCCATGCCCCGACTTATTTCGGCGAGGTAAACTTCGTTCTCGCTTTCAGGAAAGGCGGAGCGACTCTGACTTTGAACGACAACTTCACCAGTGGTCCGAGGCATCTCGTCCTTCACCTCCCGTGGTTCATGCAAGTAAAATCAGTGAAGGCCGACGGCAGGAATCTGAAGACCAGCGGTTCCGAAGTAGATCTCCCGCTTAATTCCAGAAAGGTTGACATCGAATGGACGAGAAAGGCCGGTACGCCGGCATTAAGCTATGAGAATGCGGTCAGGAATTACGAAACCTCAGAGCCC
>CAWEBD010000095.1:0-3911 GCA_963806435.1 uncultured Bacteroidota bacterium | reverse complement strand
AGCAGCATCGCCGGGATCCGCGCCCATGGCGTCTCCGGATCGTTTTCGGTGACCAACAACTTGGTGGTTGCCAAGTGACTCTGGGGCCCCGCGGCGCGGCCGGAACCCTGATGAGGTGCTGGTAAACCAGGAGACAGCCGCCGCGGAGGGATGCGTGAGCGGTTGAAACGGGTGGTCTTGAAAATCTTTTCTAGCTGATTCGTAACTGACTGAACTTAGGACAGAAATCCTCAACCCCTTTTCTCGCAGCTAGTTTGGCTCGTGTTCTAAGTTCTGCACTGAGTTCTCCCCACATGTCTCGGAATGTGTGGGGGGTCCCCACAAAAGTCCCCACAGCTGCGTCGCGTCGAAAAGGAACGGTTTTGGCACAAGGCCGGTTTGCTGGTGATGGCGATGTTTCGCCAACAGCCGCATAACTTCCAAGTTGCTGACTAACCAGGATTTGGCCATTCGCCGGGGCGGGGAGCCCCAATGCCCCATTTAAGCGACGCTGCTTGTGCACAGCGGGCCACGATAACCCTTGTCCCAAGCCCGCACGGTGGCAGCAACTGGCAGCAAAAGCTCTGACAGGTGGATGAGTCGTTGAGAGCTCATGCATAACAGCATATGACGTGTACCGTAATAATTTGGTCGATCGGAAATGAGGAGTGGGGTGTACAGGACACGCCGGTCGGAGTCAGGATAGCAAAGACACTGATAAGGGTTCAAAAGGAGCTGGATCCTTCGAGGACGTGCACTTTCGCGGCAAACGACGCGGCAGCTTACGATCACGCCGTCAATAGTGTCATCCCGGTACGAGGTTTCAATTACAGAACCAGCGTCATCGAGCAGTACCACCTGGACCATCCCGACCAACCATTGATCGGGACCGAGACGGCAAGCACTGTGTCCACGCGCGGCGAATACGCGAACGACTCCACGAAAGGCTATGTGAGCGACTACGATGTAAACGCGCCTCCTTGGGGCGAGACGGCGGAGGGGTGGTGGAAATTCTACGACGAGCACAAATATCTCGCCGGCGGCTTCGTATGGACCGGATTCGATTATCGCGGCGAGCCGACTCCTTACAGGTGGCCCGACATCAATTCCAATTTCGGTATTATGGATGTATGCGGTTTCCCGAAGAACAACTTCTTCTATTACCAGTCATGGTGGAGCAATAAGGATGTGCTGCACATATTCCCACACTGGAACTGGAATGGAAAAGAAGGCCAGCCTATAGACGTCTGGTGCTTCAGCAATTGTGACAGCGTGGAACTATTCCTCAACGGGAAAAGTCTTGGAACGAAAGTCATGAAGCGGGATTCGCATCTCGAATGGACGGTGAACTATGAACCCGGTGAGCTCGAGGCGCGTGGATGGAGAGACGGCAGAATGTTAATCGCCAAAGATCAAACAACGGGTAAGCCCGTTGCCATTAAACTTACCCCCGACCGTGATACTATTCACGCAAACGGCGAAGATGTCTCCGTCATCAAAGTCACTGTCGTCGACTTACAGGGCAGGGAAGTCCCAACGGCGGATAACATGATCCATTTCACCGCCCAGGGAGCAGGGTCAATAATCGGAGTCGGCAATGGCAATCCAGGCAGCCACGAACCCGACAAGTACCTCGACGGCAATTACCAGAGAGAGCTATTCAACGGAAAATGTGTCGTGGTCATTCAGTCGATGCGCGCAGCCGGGACAATCAAGCTGGAAGCTACCGGCGATGGACTCACCCCGGCAACGGTAATAATCACGGCCAAGCCGTCTCCGCTGATACCAATCGTGCCTGGAGAATGAGAAGACATAATGGAACCATTGGCAGATACAGAACTAAACTATCATTACATTTTGTCCGGAGTTGCTAACTGATGAAGATGCAGAGAGATATCCCGGAATTAGTCAAAGCGCGATTCCTCGAATTGTTCGGCAGACAGGAGGAGAGTATCCTCGTCAGATCGCCGGGCCGCATCAACTTAATAGGCGAACACACCGACTATAACGAAGGGTTTGTCCTCCCGTCTGCGATAGACCAGGCTATTTATTTGCAGGTGGCTTTGAGAAATGATTCCACCGCGAGAATACACGCCGTGGATTTCGCGGAGAACTATACATGTGACATCAACAATCCGTCGAAGGCGCGTACACCTTGGGCAAATTACCTTATCGGAGTCGTGGACCAACTATTGAAAAGAGGCCATACCCTTCGCGGATTCGAGTGTGTTTTTGCCGGCGACATACCGATAGGCGCAGGCATGTCCTCCTCTGCCGCGGTTGAGTCGGGATTGGCCTTTGCTCTCAATGAACTGCTCGGTTTGAATATCGAACGCCCGGACCTCGCGAGAATTGCTCAACGTTCTGAGAATGAATTTGTTGGAGTCAACTGCGGTATCATGGATCAGTTTGCAAATCTGCTGAGCAAGGGCGGATCGGCGTTACACCTCGATTGCAGAAGCCTCGATTTCGAATATATCCCTTTCGAAACTGAAGATCTGAAATTTGTATTGTGTGATACCGGAGTAAAACATGAACTCGCGTCATCGGAGTACAATCTGCGTCGTCGTCAATGTGAGACCGGAGTGGGTGTCATCAGGCGGCACATAGCGGACGTCCACAGCCTCCGCGACGTCAGCCACGAAACCCTGGATGCGTTCAAAGATGAAATGGACGCTACAATTTATAAGCGGTGCAGATATGTGCTTGAAGAAAATGCCAGGGTTGACGATGCGTGTCGGTACCTGCGCGAAAATGATTACGAGAGTTTCGGAAGATTGCTCTACAAATCCCACGAAGGCTTGAGAGATCAGTTCCAGGTAAGCTGCAGGGAACTCGACATACTGGTTGAATCCGCCTCCGCCGCAGACGGCATTTTCGGATCCAGGATGATGGGAGGCGGCTTTGGCGGCTGCACGTTGAACCTCGTTCGGTCGGACGCTGTATCCACGTTTGGCGAGCACATCCGGGCGGCATACTCCAAAGGGACCGGGAAGGTGCCGCGGATTTACGAATGCGGTTTAGCTGCCGGAACGGCAATCGTTCCTGGTTTCGACGCGGCCGATTGACTACGCCGGTGTCGTTACCGATACTCCAGGAAATGCGGTCAGATATAGTATACCGGTCCTACAGGCACCCGCACGACTTCCTAACTATCAGTTCTGTCTGGACTATCAGTTTTCTCCCCGGCTTTTCTTTGCCCTCGATCTCTTTGATGAGAGCTTCAGCGGCAGTTTTGCCTATCTCATATGCCGGCTGTTTTATCGTTGTAAGCGGGCTCAGAGCAAGTTCCGCTCTCACGTCGTCTGACATACCGACGATGGCTATATCCTGGGGGATCCGCAGTCGATGTTCCTGAATAGCCTTCATGGCTCCGAAAGCGGCGGGATCGTTCACGGCCACAACGGCGTCGGGTCTTTCATGAGTGGGAAGCTGCAGGAGTCTTTCCATCGCGAGGTATCCCCCTTTTTCGTGAAACCCAGATTGGACGACAAGTTCCGGCCTGAAAGTCAATCCGCCTCTTGTAAGGGCTTTTTTGTAGCCCCTTGCACGAGCTTTACCAATCGAGACAACCGATGGACCGCTTAGATGCGCGATAGACTTGTAACCATGTCCGATCAAATGTTCGGTTATTCTAGCGCAGCAGTCCTCGTCATCGATGCTTACGCAAGTCGCGCCTATATTCTGTACCACGCGGTCAAAAAACACTATTGGCACGCCGAGTCGAATGGCCTCTTCGTAGACGCTATGACTGGTCACTGTCTGGGCGGTCGAAATAAGCATGCCATCGACGCGCTTCGATTCAAGTGTATTTATCGCGTCTTGTTCGCGGTTGTAGTCCTCCGCTGAATGAGTCAGAATCAAATGATACCCCGCCGAGTACGCAGTGTCTTCAATACCCCTAATCACCTCGGGGAAGAAGGAGTGACTAA
>CAWEBD010000094.1:0-39723 GCA_963806435.1 uncultured Bacteroidota bacterium | reverse complement strand
AATGCGGAGTAATAACCGAGGTCCTTTCCTAAGCCGAGTAAAGCAAATGCAGCGACAAAGCCAAAGATGGTCAAAGGGTTGGTAAGCGTTAGAAAAACAATGGTAAGATATGAACCCAGATGTCCATTGCTGTTGACAGAAATATCAGGCTTGGCTGCGTGTGCTCGATATATTTTTACACCCATGAAAATTAGAAGCGCTCCTCCAATGAGTCGCATCCAAATTCGTTGACTAAGGAGTGCATCTGAAACGACCATAAGGCCAAATGAAGCGACACAACCGTAAATCAGATCTCCGGTCGCAGCTCCAAAGCCTATGATTAGTCCGCGTAATCGTCCCTCGGTAAGCGTCTTGCGGATGCACATGATTCCAATAGGTCCAATTGGCACTGCCATCCCAAAACCAACAAGAACGCCCTTAAGGAAAACTATGAGTCCCATGTTATGATCTTTCAGTCAGAGTCATCGTAAATGCCCACGCGTTCAATATTCGATCGTCAGTCTGCTTTACCTCGCTTTTGACCTGCTTGGATTTGCGCCCGACACCGGCATTGGGTTTACCGGCGAAGAAGGACTCCTCCTTTTTATCGAGCGTCGGGGCGCCTGCAAAATGACTCGTCATAGCTTTAAGATAGGTAGAAAAGCCATTCTTTGACAGCTCACCAATCAGAATGCAGGTCGATGAATGTCTCACGATCCCTTCCTACAACAGTTTTGAATTGGCACGCTATGGGGATAAGTCGGTACAATACGACGGGACCTCACCGTTCGCCGGACTGCAGCCCCCCGGCAACAGAAGCATTTCATCCGGGTCGGTTGGATAGTGCGTGACCGGCTAACTTACACATGACAGGGTGCTGGGGTGGGGGAGGCATTCGAGTTGCAATTCTGCCGTCCGTTACCTAAGCTTAGAAAAACCGGGCAAGGGCATGGGACAGAAGAAGTTTACGCTTGGCGCTGATATCGGCACCGCGAATCAGGAGGCCGTTGGAGCGATTCTGATTAAAACCGTTGGAGTGAATTCGATGTTGATCACAGACGGCGGTTTTAGGCTTAAAACGACGATGGAAGGGGAGACTGCTGATGAGCTCAACAGGTCGCTGCTATCGACACTCCGCCGTGCTGAAAAGATGACGACTCTGCAAGCTGAATGGACTTATGACAATAGAACAGAGCGGTTCGTTGATTTTGTGCCGCAGGGGACCCGGGAAAAATGAGACAGTCATCAGATAAATGAGAAATAGTCGACATACGTCGTATATCTCGCTCCTATATTGAAAGTCAAGTCTTCGATAGAACCTCACTCGTTAGCGCTCTTTCTTTAAATCTTTGATGACCAAGCTCCTATTCGTGGCTCTCACAGATCGAGACCAACCTTGACTCCGTGCGACATTCAGAAGTTGCCAGCCATCGCCTGTTATCATGATACTCCTCTCAGAGTTCGTAACGAGAAACCATGGTCTGGCTAATTACGTTCGGCATCGTTTCTAAACTCTCTTCAGTATATATCGTTTTACTTCTCGAGTCTTATCTCTTCCGGTAGCGAGATGGCCACCGGCCATGAGTCGATAGGGTTCTCTATCTACCAGTACTCGTCGTACTCTTAGTGCGAGCCTTCTGGCTATCGCAGTAATCGCTTTCCTCCCACTTCCTGTCTGGTGTTTTATCCTCTCGTAGGTCATCCGCGCCTGGGCATCATAACGGATGAGTGTCCAGCTGCTTTCAACGAGCCGCGTCCTTACTTCGTAATTACCACATCGGGTAATGTGTCCCATTCGGATCTTCTCTCCGCTTGAGTGCTGGCTCGGGGTTAATCCAAGATAACTGGCCAACTGATCTGCTCGTCTGAACCGCTCGATGTTCTGCAGTTCTACCAGGATCGCCATCGCCGTGAAGATACCTATTCCCGGTATCTGAGTAAGTAATCCTACTCTTTCACGGTATTTGTCTACCAATGCGAGTTGTTCAATCTCATACGTGAGATGCTTGTACTCTTCGGTCAGTGATCTGTACATCTTCAGCATCGATTCCATTGCGGTCTTCAGTACAGGATATTCCCATTCGATGCTCTCTATCCACTCCACATGTCCTTCGCTCCAGCGTTCCTTCTGCTCTTCAGGTGTTCTCTTCCCGTGGAACAGCAGCATCGATTTTATCTGGTTCTGTACCTGACGCCGGTGATGCTCTATTTGGTTCCTAGTCCTCAAGAGTTGTCTGTGTGCGCGTTCTTCCGGGGTCAGAACATGTACTCTCCGTAAAAACCCTCCTGCTAGCATCGATGCCAGCTTCTTGCTGTCTCGTCGATCCGTCTTTACCTTTCCTCCGATCTGCGGTACAAGTGACGGCGGTGTCACCATGGAGTCAAATCCAGCCTCCGCCAGCGCATCGTGCAGCCAGTATCCTGTCGGTCCTGCCTCGTACACCGTGTGTACCTCCGATGCTTCGAACCTCCTCAAAAGCTTCACCAATCCGCAAGGATCCGATCCAACAACCGCGTGGTATACTTCCTCTCCCTGGCATAGCACTGTCACTGCCCAGTCCTTCTTATGTACGTCGATCCCCACGCAGATCGACTTGCCTTTTGCAAATCCAACTTCTACCTTTCCCATGGAAGACCTCCTTGTCGAAGATCCCGCTCTTCCAAGCGGGAATCGCGTTGTTACTGCCATAGTGCAGTACTGGGCGTCGAGCCCGTTAATTACACTGGGAACATCGTTCCCAATCATAATTTGCGACGAGGAGGTTTTCCTTTCTATCACTTTACCTCAATTCTTCTCTACTCTTCGCTTTCAATATGGGTCCTGCTGTAACAGGAAAGACGACATATGTCGGGATTAAGGTAGTTAGGCGCCACTGCGGTGTACAATAGGAGGTTAAGATCATGAAAAGACTCATTATCTCTGCGATGACGATTCTTTTGTACTGTGCCAACATTGCGAATGCTCAGCTCGTAAAAAGTTACGGAGTCAAGCTGGCGTTTACCTTAACTTCGCAGACCGTCGACTATATGGTGGCGACCCGATTGGAAACGTGGAGAGGGATGAAAACATCAGCGAGAGGCGGTTTCGGTGCTGGTGTGTTCGCTGAATGGCTGAACATACCGTTGTTCTCGATTCTCTCTGAGATAGAGTACACTCAACGTGGTGTCCACATGCTGTATCCTGTTCCTGGCGGATGGTGGTTGACCAATGGTCACATGGACTACATTTCGATTCCCGTGCTGGCAAAGGTAACGGCGCCCTTGGGGCTTATCAATCCATATGTTCTCGCTGGCCCCAGGGCCGACTTTCTCGTTGGTTATCAGTATGATGCGATTTATCCTAATAATTCGATCTATAACGATTTCAATAAGGCAACGCTGGGAGGGAGCGCTGGAATTGGCGCACAAACCAGTACGATTCTCTCATTTATTTTGTCAGCGGAATTGCGATACAATTTTGACTTCTCTAATTCATTCAATGGCAATTATCCGAAAGGTCACTATAACACTTTTGATGTTTGGATTGGCGTCTCTTTATGAACTGCAGCGGCGGCTAACATGCGGAAGAAAGACGCTCCACATTATATATTTAAAGTAGTCGCTTCATGGTGCGCATATTATACACCCAAGGAGCGCACCACGACTTTCTTCCGCAACACGTTAGCCGACACGCAATATCTAACAAGCGTTTAGGCTGAAGCACAACATACGGAGGACACATTGAAGCACGCACTTATTTTCATGACTTTAATGCTTGTGGCCGCTGGTTGCAGCAGCACCAAAAACCCGGTCTCTGCAGGTTCAGGTACATTACAATACGTCCTGACCACTGCCAAGCAGACCTACACTGCCGGCGATACGCTACATTTCACATTGAGTGTTCATAATGTCGGCTCTACGACAGACTCGGTCGCTATTGGCGATGCTATATTGATCACATGGTCTCTGAAGAATACTTCTGGTGCCGTGATGTACTCAGGTCAAGCGCCCACCGGGAATTTGATAGGCTTACTTCCCGTAGCTCCTGGAGATTCCAAAGTAATCGACACATGGACTCATAGCTTAACCGACTCGTCTGGTAGCTCCCTCCCCACAGGCTCCTATACGTTCGCTGTAGACTATGGCAGCCACCTCGCTTCTGTGGGCCTAAGTGTACAGTAAATGTCGGGGCACCAGATGACTTCGAGGAGTTGCGCGTCGGCTAACAAGCGAAAGGCTACGAAAGTATGATGGATGACCTTAGAGAAAAGTATATCCTTATTGTCGATGATGAGCCAGCCTTCCTAGAATTACTTGAGGCGTCGCTCAATGATGCAGGGTTTCCCAATATTGTTACAGCTAAAGATGGGTTGGAATGTCTAAGCGTCTTGGACCAACTTGGCGATAAAATCTACGTTATTCTGCTAGATTTGTACATGCCGAGGATGGGCGGCATAGACGTGATGCGGCATTTGGTGAATGTCCACAAGCACGCGATCGGGATAGTAGTGCTCACAGCCTATACTAGCCTCTTGAGTCGAAACTCTTTTCTGTCAATGGGGACGGACATGGTTGTGGCTTCGAATTACATTACAAAACCTTATGATTTGGACGAGGTATTAATTGAACTTGACAAAACCTTAGCTCTGATTCATAACAAACGTCAGGTACAAGTTGGTACAATAAGCAACGAAAGCGTTCAAAATATCCGTTCTGTGGAACGTCAATTATCCGAGTTAGTTGCCCGTATTGATAAAATTGAACATAAGCTGCCTAACTTAGTTGCGCAATTGGGGCTCGATGTTATCCGCACTATTCTCATCGGCCTACTGATTATCGTTGCATTCTATTTTGGGCTTGGAAACTTTCTGGCGGAGATTATCAGTAAACTTAAATGAGCCCTTCGCCTAACACGCGCAAAAAAGACGCTCCATGATTCTATATGCAAGGTGGTCGCTTCATCCCGCATTGCCGCATCGTGGATGCTTCGCAATGTTTATAGCGGCAAGCGGGACGAACTTTTTTGCGCGAGACGTTAGGCGAAACCCGATACAACCATAGAAGGAACATTTTGTGGTTTCATACGACGATTTGAAAAACGCCGATACGTCCAATCTTCCATTGAGTGTGAGAGTCGAGGCATTCTTCAAAGGCACGGATGCAATCGGTTACTTCGCCGAAAAGAAGGTCATTCCGCAACTGGATGCCTTGCAGAGCCTCTCGATCGTATCAGGCAAGAACCTCTCAAACAGGGACATAGCGATTATCGGCACATATGAAAGGATGTACCTCTGGGTACGGTCGCTGTCAGTGATGAACAGTCGGCAACACTTTCAGGGCGCCGCCTCTGCTACTCGGGCATTGGTTGAACTGCTTTTGGACTTGAAACTCTTTCAATCTGATTCATCTGGGGAGTATCTCAAGAAATATATCGCATTTCTTGAAGTAAGCAAGTTTCGCTCTGCAATAAAGCTCGTCTCATTCTGTGATCAACATGCCAGCGAGACGAAACTGAATTCTACTCATCAGAGAGCCTTTCTTAAGAATGGGGCAAAGCAGATTGAGGTTGAGAATACGGTTCGAACACTTTGGGGAACAAAAAGAAGTGGTGACCCAAACTTTCCGGACCATTGGAGCGGCATGGATACAAGATCACGCGCTCGACATTTGGACGCTGTTTTCAAGACCATAGAATTTGAAGAACTATACATTGAATCATACCCACTCGGTAGCTTGTATGTTCATGCTGATCCCACTGGACATCTCAATCTAAGTGAAGACACTTTCGAGTCAATCTTTGGCTTGTGTCATAGTATTGTTCAACGACTATTCCTCGAAGCGACAATTCTCTGCGCACAGGAAATGAACCTCGATCTTGCAATACCTCAGTTCACAAAGATGATTGATGAATTGCGAAACACGACTGGCTACTGCCTTGTGGAAAAGCAGATAGAGTTTCTAAATGCCGAAGCGGGAAAGGGAGCCTCACAAGAGTGATCTACTGTATCGGGCTTCGCCTAACACCGAAAAACTACGACGCTCGTTCGTTTGGTAAGTCAACGCATATTCTCACACACATCTGTGAGAATAAAACTCGCTCAACGCCTCACTCAATCAATTGTAGAAGATAGAGTTCGGCGTTGCGTAGTTTTCGGAAACGTTAGCCGTCATTTGCGACGCGCTTAATTTGACAATGCTATGACTAACGAAAAACAGATACCGAAAGGCTCAATCACAGTCGTTCCATTTTTCAAGAATGAGTGGCGATTCCAGTTTCCCCGTTTGGACGAACGGGTCACGGACATGTTTTACGATGCCCTTGATGATTTGGATGCAGGCGAGGTTCGGCAGGCAGAAACCAGCTTGCGCCTCCTCTTAGATGGCTATCCCGAATTCATCGATGCCCATCACCACCTTGCAGTGATACTTGATGAAACGAGAAGACACAAGGAAGCCCGTCAAAGGTGGGAAACGGCCCTAAGAATCGGACGGAATGCGTTTCCGAAGACCTTCAGGCATGGTCGTCACAGGCTACCATGGGGCGTTCTTGAGAATCGACCTTTCCTGCGCGTCTGTCAATCGTGGGCAATCAAGATGCTTGAAGAGAGGAGAATACCCGATGCCCTGGCAGTGTGTGAAGACATGTTGTCGATGAATCCTAACGACAACCAAGGCATGCGTGCTGTCGCGATTGACTGTTACTTCAGGCTAAGACAACCAATAAATGTGCTTGCACTCTGCAAACACTACCCCGACGATGCGATGGAAGAAGTCCTTTACGGGCTACCCTTGGCGCTGTTCCAGCTTGGCCGCAAGGAGGAGGCGCGCTCGGCTCTGAGAACAGCAGTTGAATTACTGCCAAATGTTCCCAAGGAGTTGCTGAAGAAAACCCACCGTCCTCCCAAGAACCTAAATCCAGGATTTGTAACCCAAGGCGGCGCAGACCAAGCATACTACTACTGGAAATATAATGGTGGACATTGGGCAAACACTGGCGGTGCACTGGAGTTCTTGGCTTCCATCACCAGAAAGCGTTGATGCACAAATGCACCGCAAACGAACGGCTAACACGCGGTAGGAAAGGAACAGGTGCCATGAAAAAAGCAAAAAGGTTCTGTTTGCTGATCTTTCTGTCTACATTTTGCCTAACTAATTTGTCGGTTGCTCAATGGGTTCAGACGAATGGACCTTATGGAGCCTCAGTTTGTTCTTTTGCTGCAGATAGCACGACGATTTTCGCAGGCACAATCGGAGGGGGAATCTATCGTTCCACCGATGGCGGCATCAGTTGGGCGAGCAGCAACGGTGCCATGGCCAGCACTTATGCACTTTCTTTGGTCGCAATAGGAAGAAATATTTTTGCAGGTTCTGGAACCGGAGAAGGCATCAGTGTTTCGACCGACGATGGGGTAACATGGAGAACAGACAACAACGGACTACCTCCAAGTCCATACGGCTTTCAGACTGGAGTGATTCGCGCTCTTATTGTTTCGGGTACCCACATTTTTGCTGGCATTAACGATCCGAACGCCGTCGTGTATTGCTCCACTGACAGCGGAATTAGCTGGAATTTTGCCGGTTCAGGCATCACCTCTGGAAGCATCTCAGCATTCGCCACTGCTTCTGGAGGGAACGATTCGATCATTGTCGCAGGGACGAATGATGGAGTCTTTCTTTCAACGGATTTTGGATCAACATGGGAAAGTGCCGGATTGAAAAGTGAACCCATTCGGTGTCTCGCCCTTTATGGAAACAATCTCTTTGCGGCGTCGTATTATGACGGAATTTTTGTTACATCTGATAACGGTGCCACGTGGTCGACTGTAGACTCAGGGTTAACCAGCACCCAGGCGAGTTGTCTTTTGCCAACTGCTTCAGGCCTATTCTTGGGAACTTATGACAAAGGCGTTTTCAGCTACAATAATGACACCAACACTTGGAACGCTCTAGACTCCGGTTTGCCCTCGAATGAGATAAATGCTCTCTTCTTAAACGGAAGCAATCTTCTATCTGGCTTGATGACGGTAGGCGTATGTCGTTCGACGAACTTCGGTACGAGTTGGTATATTTCGAATACAGGTATGAGGGAATACAGCATCTCCTCAATGGGCTCACTCGGGAAAGTTGTTTTCGCAAGCACATATTATTCGTTCAGGTCAACTGACGAGGGGGTAAACTGGACTCCTATCATGACCAGATCAGCTCTTTTTGCGGATATGGATACTGTTGTTTTTGCTACCGCAGATTCAGGGGTTTGTTTCTCGACAGATCACGGGAATAGCTGGGCTACTTCTCCGAACGACAGTGCACCGCTGGGATTCCAATACACTGCGCTTGCAGCTGGGGAAGGAAATATATATTTAGGAGGTGCTGGTATGTGTGATATTTGCAATCAGGGTGGTGTTTATCTTTCCACAGATCAAGGTCATAGTTGGAGCTACAAAGGGCTTGCGAACATTTCTGCTTTAGCGACATGCGGCACTGAAGTCTACGCAGCCAATGTAGCCAACGGCGCAGCCAACGTTTTAACATCGACAGACGGCGGATCAAGCTGGGAAACCGTCTTGAGTGAACCTTATTACATCCAAGCTATTGCCGTTAGGAATGACGAATTATTTATCGGAACACATGGTGGTGGCGTTATTCATTCGACCGACGGTGGAAAAGATTGGGAGTACATTGATACAGGACTTCCTGATTCTGCATTTTCAGTGTCATCAATTTTGGTCCATGTACAGAATGTGTATGCTGGGACGGAGGCCGGAGTTTTTTCCTTGGGGGTTGATGATACGAGTTGGAATGCCATTAATACAGGATTTACTCTTTCGTCTGATGCGATATATGCACTCGCGACTAGTGATTCAAACTTGTTTGCGGGATTATATGGTGGTGTCTGGAAACGTCCATTTTCACAGATCACTGCAGTGAAACAGCCTGTTCCGCCATCGACACCTATATTTTTCCGCTTGGGACAAAACTATCCAAACCCTTTCAATCCCACTACAACCATAGATTACCAATTGCCGTCAAAGACCTACGTGACTTTGAAGATATACGACGTCCTAGGAAGGGAAGTTGAGACTCTGGTCAACGAGTATCAAAATCCTGGAAACCACTCTATAAAGTTCAATGCTTCTGGTCTACCGAGCGGAGTATATTTCTGTAGACTTGAGGCAGGAACGTACCACGACACTAAGAAACTGTTATTGCTTAAATGACGGAGCGGGCAACTGCAACTGACAATCGCAAAGAAGACGCTCAATTATTCTATATGATGGGACTCGCTTCATGCTCTTGCCCGCGATCTGGATGCTTCGCAATTCTTTATTGCGGGCAAGAGCACGACTTCTTTGCGGGTCACGTTATCTGTCATGGACACCCGCCTTGTAATACTAGAGTGCCATGACTGACGAAATGAAACGGAGGTTTATATGAAAGTATCAATCATGTTTTGTTTGTTTGGCATCTTTTCTTTCGGGTGCTCGCACAACTCGCTTGGCCCTAATCCGAATCCCGTTGCAAACACGGCGAAGTACAAACTCGCAGACGCGAATTCATTGGCTGCGTCGTATGGAAAGGGCTTGCGGCTTATGTCTGTTTATAGCCAAAACGTGAATCACCACGGTACGTCGGACAAATGGAACTTTCAATACTCCGATACATCGATGCCGCCGACCAGCTATGTTTTCCACTGCATCTCCGAGATTGTGGGATTTGATAGCACATGTCCGACAGGTGTCGGTTCGGGATTCATCGAGAACGAAAGTTGGTTCAACAGTGATTCGGCCCTTGCCATTGCGGAAGAGAACGGTGGCTCGGAGTTCAGAGCGCAGAATCCACATTACACAATAACTGCCTCAATTGGAATCCCTGTTGTCCCCAATCCTAGGACAGAGTGGTATGTAACTTATCAATCCAGTGATATCTACTCGAACTTTCTCATGTTGAGGATTGATGCGAACACTGGTGCCATCATTGCGAAAAATGAATAAGCATAACTACCGACGAAGAGCGGATCGCGGGCGTCCACGAACAGATAACAACCAAAAAGAAGGCGCTTTCCGACTTAAAGCATGTCGGGACAGGCCATTTAAGGATCGCTTCATCCCGTTTGGTATCGTTGCTTGATGGAACGCGTGTTTATTTATGGACTACCAAACGGGACGACTTCTTTTTGGTGGACATTATGCGTCATTGTTTTGAGGCCCAATACTGCTTGGACTCCAAGACGGGGTACAACCGCTTCCGGCCAACAAATTCGATATTAGTATGAGGGCAGTAAGATGCTTCTGAAAATCTTCTTAGAGGCCTTAATCGCCGCGGCAGTTCTCTTTATCGGGTCCTCTTTTTGGCAGTTGCTCAAGCGCGATCGATACATGAGCCAGGTTCTAACCACTCAATCTTTTCTCGACACCTTCATTACCCAGGAACTGTTCATCAATCCCCCCGCCAGGGTGGAACTGTATGCGCGGAAGAATAATATCGGATGGTTTGTCAATATACAGACTCTACTCAAGAGTGATAGAGTCACTCAGCGCAAGATGGAGACAATTTACTTCGCGCTCGTAGCATTTCTCCTAATAGGAAGCTACCTCCTGGGTGTGACGTTTCTTATCATTAACCTTGTTCTGCTCTTGTTCTTGAGTTACCTACCACTGTCAGACCCTGCCAAGGTCAACGCCCTTGAAAACCTTCATTGCCTTGCGTTAATTCTCCACCGCTGGACTACAGAAAAAACACCTGAATGTGAGCGCTGGATCCAACAGACCAATTCTCTGCGCAAGATCTATCTTTCAGTAGAAAAACTCACTAATAGCTCCCTATGATTTCTCAAGCGCAAAGCAACGACAATCACGACCCTCATTTATTATATATTATCGTGCTCGGTTCATCGCGCGCTTCGCGACACGCGTGGGAGGCGTGATTCCCGTGGACCTTACGCGCGACAACGCGCTGCTTCAATTGGATGCAAAGAGTGTTCATGAAAGGGAGAAATGATGCAAAGAAGAATGAACAAGAACGAGATACTCGCGCTGGTGTCGGGCGGAGCTCTTGTAGTATTTTTGGTGATGCCCGCTTTCTATTCAATCCCAATTTGGGCCAAACTCGTTACCCTGCTGTTCTCCGGATCCTTTCTTTACCTGACACTGAGATTGGTCTGGATTATGGCAGAGCCAACAGACGCGTCGATTTCCCTGAAGCCCCGAGCAAGCACAGCCCAGGGGAAAGGTCTATGTCCCATCTGCGGGAAGAACGAGCAGGGACACAAAACGTTGACTGTCGGTTACCGCAAGCCAACGCAGATAGCTCTTCGCCTTGGCGGGATAGATCCGTTGTTGTTGGGTGAAGGTTTGGTGGATGACCTCCACGTATCCGTACCAATCTGTGAGCGATGTGCGGCACGGTTTGAGCATATTTCCAAAATCGGGTTTCTTGCACCCGTGGGTTTGGACAGAAGCTTCAAAGTCTTGAGGAGGAAGCCTGGGTACCTAAGAGGCCTGCGACACTCGTTCGACCCATCTAACCTAAAGACCGCAAATTAGAATGAGACCTTCATCGTGGTGCGTTGCTGCACCTGAGAATCAAAAAGAAGACGCTCCACGTTGGTATATTTCGCGGTCGCCCGCCTTCACGCGGGAGCCGTGATCGACGTGGACGTTATGCCACTACGACGTTTGTGTTGGTCAAGTAAATAAATACCTTCATCAGACAATCAGGAGCACAAATGAAAAAGCGATTCAAATTCACATTGTTGTTTGTCGCGGTTTCCGCGACGATACTTTCAGCCCCCGCCTTTGCGCAATGGACGCAGGTAAACGAACCGAAGGGAGACGATTTCATGCAGATGGTGATCGACACGGCCGGTGGAAGCCCTGATATAATCCTCGGAGCGACTAACGGCGACATCTTTGTGTCTTCCGACAGCGGCGCCGGTTGGAACAGGGCATATACCCTCCCCAGCTCGCCGGATCTTACGGCGAGTTACGGTAGATTGTTTGCTGCTGTGGGGAGTCAAGGGCTTTACTCGTCCACGGATGACGGAACCACGTGGACGCAGCTGATGAGCGGGGATTTCGGGAAATTATACTCTCACGATTCGTCCGTCATGGTGACCAGCGATTTGAGCATTTATATCTCAAGGGATCTCGGGGCTACCTGGGCGCAAATAGACTCGCCGTTCGTGTCGGCGAGTCCCTATTGCTTCGCGACTGCAGGTTCGACCATCCTTGTCGGCACATCGAACGGGATCGTTGAGTCGGGCGATGGCGGTGTAACCTGGGGCATGTCGCCGGCGGCTCTTACCGGTGATAACATCAATTCGATTTATGTTAAAGACAGCACGATAATCGCAAGCAGCATTTACCCGAGTCTGCAGGTCTTTCATTCAACAAACCTCGGGGCCAGCTGGGAGCAGCTTCCCGGCTCCTTTGGCCAAACAATCGTGATGTCCATAAGCGCGGCGAACGGAACGTTGTATGGCGCGACGCTGAACGGTTGTTTCGTTTCCGCAGACAGCGGGAGAACATGGACCTCGAGCAACGCAGGAATGGGTGCCATCTTACTTCTCAGGATTCTTCCGGTTGGCCGAAAATTAATTGCCGCCACGGCCCACGATGGGGTGTATGTCTCAGCCGACAGCGGCATGACATGGAAAGAGAGTAACGATGCGTTTCCAAGTATGCCTTTGACTTCAGTCGCGTCAATGGGATCGACACTTATCAGCGGGGCGAACACTGCCGGTTTGTTCCTCTCCACAGACAAGGGTAGAACCTGGGCCGGACTCGGGCTCACCAACGGATCGTTTAGCGCTCTGGCTGTGACAGGTTCAAAACTCTTCGCGGCCAACTACAACGGGCTGAACATTTCTTCCGATGGCGGCGCAACATGGACCTTGGCCAACGTAAACTTGAACCAGTCCAATCCGGAAGTTGACTGCATAACTTATAAAGCCTCGGAAGTATTCATCGGTACTGGCTTCGACTACATCTATCATTCCACTGACGACGGCGCGACCTGGCAACAAACGGACATAGGCCTTACAAATCCCTGGGTGCAATCTGTCGCGATGGGGAAGAGGAATGTGTTCGCCACGAGCGGCGGGGTATTATATGTCTCCACGAATGATGGCGGAAATTGGGAGTCCGCGAGCACCAGCGTGAACGGTGCCTGGCGTCTGACCGCAAGCGACGACAATATTATACTCGGGCTCGAAGAAAACGGCATAGATCTTTCCACGGACAACGGCGCTACCTGGCCGCAAGTGCTGTCAATCCCCCAGGACGTCATACTCGCGTTTGCGACGAACGGCTCACGGGTCTTTGCCGGCACGGGACTAGGGAAGGTATACGCGTCGGTCGACTTCGGCAATGCCTGGAAGGAAGTGCCCGGCTCCTTCGCGACAAACAGTGTCAACGAAATTACGGTTTGCGATTCCAGTCTCTTTCTGGCTTCCGATTCGTCCGGACTCTGGCAGTGCCCGTTATCTTTTCTCGTAGGCAACGCTCCCGCCGTGCCAAGCCCCGATAGCCCGGCGGATTCATCCGTTAACCTGCCGGACTCGGTGACATTCTCCTGGGGCAGTTCTACGGGCACGACCTTCTACACTCTTCAAATAGCTTATGACAACAGCTTCACGAATATGGTGCGTCAGATCAGTTTGAAGGGGTCGTCGATTTCGGTTGCCCTTTCACCCGACACGACATACTACTGGCAGGTGGCGGCATTCGACTCGGCAGGAGCGCTCGGCTGGTCGGGCACCCGGTCCTTCGAGACAGGCACCGCAACTGGAATTGAACAGGCAGTCCCAATTCCGAAGGCGTTTGCGCTGCTTCAAAACTATCCAAACCCATTCAACCCGACGACGCTCATTCGCTACCGATTACCGAAGAATTCCGCGGTGACCTTAGAGGTTTATGATGTACTCGGAAGGCTGGTCAGAACACTGGTCAACGAACGCCAAACCTTTGGGGAGCATTCAGTTACGTTCGATGCGGCGAATTTGCCTAGCGGGGTGTATTTCTATAGGATCCTGGCAGGCGCTTATACCGATACTAAGAAGCTCTTGCTCCTGAAATGAACGGGCAACTGCAACCAACATGCGCAAAGAAGACGCTCCCCGAAGACGCGTTCCGCGTTTCGGGGCAGGCTATCATTGGATATATATCGAGTTCGCCCGCCTTCGTCCGCCAAAGGCGGACTTCGGCGGGCCTACGGCCTCGTAGAGGTCGTAGAGTTCAGCGCGCTCGACGAGTCCACGGACTAATCTAGTGGTGAACGCTCATCGGAAGAACATGGATGCGCGCCACGACCACGCGAAGCCGAAGATGGCGCGCTTCGCGACACGCGTGGGAGCCGTGATGCGGCAAGACGTTATCTGAAATGCGGTTTGGACGCCCGGGCAAAAAACAGATTCAGTCGGAGAGTTTGACCTTGAGCTTCTTGCCTAATGCTTTTGCATACCGCCCCAACGTCGACAGACGAATGTCCTTCGCGTGGTTCTCTATACGGGATATCGCAGACTTCTTCGTGTGCAGTTTCTTCGCTACAGTTTCCTGCGTTATCCCGGCTTTTTCCCGAGCTTCACGAAGCATAACGCTGAATTCAAATGCCTCGTAACCCGATTCAAAATCGCTTTCGAACTTCGGGCTCCGCTTCTTTCTACGTCCAATGTATCGCTCCACGTCACTCATAGTCTCTTTCTCCTTTCCAAATACTCGGCTCGACGCCTATGAGCCAATTCTATCTCCTTCGCCGGAGTCTTCAGTCGTTTCTTCGAAAATCCATTTGTCAGTATCAGAAATCTCGACTCATAAAAGAATCCCAGAAGTCGGTAGCTACTGCCACCGACCTGGGCCCGGACTTCCCATAGCTCATCGGTACCAGCAAGCTTTTTCAAATATTGTTGGGGAACCATGTCGAGCCTCTCCACTAATCGAAGTACCCATGCAACCTTTTGGGCGTCTCTGTCTTAGAGCGAGTCGAGAAACTCCTCAACAGGACAATCGCCAGATTGGGTCCTGTAGAATTCGATTGCCCTCATGGACCAAGTTAACTCCTTTGTGAACCACCGTCAAGACGTGTGCGGGCGTCCACGAACGCATAATAGTCTATGAAAGCTCAAAGTCCCCGCTTAAGGCGGGATTTCGCAAAGAGCGCTCAACAAGAGACAAATAAATCGCGGGCCGATGGAAAGGCAGCGGGGTCATTTTGTTCTTTGCACCGCAGCACTGTAAGCACTGATCCGGGTCTGCGCTGGACCGAGCACCACCGCCGCCTACGCTGAGTGAGTAATCATAGGACGGAACGAATGAACGGATAGCCGTCGACCATCATCCTGAGTACGCGCATTTTCAAATTGCCACACGGAAGGAACTTAGCACAGACTTCACAACGACTTCTGAAACCCCCTTGAAACAGTACTGGCGGCGGGACTCGAACCTGCGACCCCTAGATCCACAATCTAGTGCTCTAACCAACTGAGCTACGCCAGCGTCATAATCAATTTTTGCCACATAATTTAATGAAATTGAGGCAAAAGCTCAACGTTATTTTGCGGGGGCCGAAGCTTCTTTTTTCCGTTGCGGTTGGCTTAAGGGGGTGGATGCTGCGGGCTTCTTGCGCCGCACGGCTGCTCGTGGTGTGCGGTGTACCATCCCGTATGTGCCGATCCGGTATCTCCGGAGACTTTGGGCGAACGATCGAGAGTTGTAATTGTATTGGGCGAGTACGGAACAGATGCTGTCTTGAAGGGCCTCCATCGAATCGCCGCTGACTGCGAAATTCTGCATCATCATGGAAAAAACGAGCGTGTCCCGGGGAGCCACGATATATCCGGAAAGCGTACTCACGCCGCTGAGAGAACCGGTTTTGGCATGCACCTTTCCCTCGACGTATTCCTGTGTCATGCGGTCTTTCAGCGTTCCGTCATCGCCGGCGATGGGCAGGCTGTTGAAGAAGAGTCCGGCGTAAGACTGGTCAAGATCGAAACGGAGGATTTTGACGATGGCGTTCGGCGTAATCAGGTTATAATGCGATACGCCTGAACCGTCCACTATGTAATATTGGGTGGAGTCGACTCCGCACAGTTGAAGGAACTTCTCTTCGAGTTTAATGCCGTTCTTGGCGCTTCCTTCTTCTGCGGCCGTGGCCATCGGCACCTCGCGGAGCAGACATTCCGCCCCAAGGTTGTCGGAAACCTTATTGGTGTAGGTGAGAACTGTGTCGATTGAATGTGAGAGGCTGAAAACCCGGACTCGCGGGCTTTGATCGGAATAGTCTCGCGATACCACGAGATGACCGCACACTTGCACGCCCCGGCTTTTCAGAAGTTCCAATAGGACAGTCCCGAAATAAGCTCCAGGATGCCTGACAGAGAACTGGTAACTATCCGGAGGAAAAGCGCTTGTGTACGTCCCGGTCACTACGATTGTATTGACTCCGGCCAGTAATTCCCGTGTAACAGAAATGCTGTCGAGCAATCCGGGGATGGCGTTGTTCTGCACTTTAAGGAAATTTGTCGGTGGATCTGTTACCACGTCAAGGTTGCGGCCGGAGGAGTCGAGAGAAACGCTGACCGTGACTACATCGTGGTCAAACGACGCAGGGCTGATAAACATGGCGTAGGGCTCGGGTTCGTCATCCCACATCCAGCCTGCCCCCCATTGCAGAGAATCAAATCTTGATACGTCGATTACGAGGTTGCCCGTTACAACGCGTATCCCGCTGTTGTATATGGACTCTGCCGCGGAATCCAAATCCCTCAAGCTCAGAATCGGATCACCCTTTCCCACAACTACCAGGTCTCCCAACAGACTGTCGGACCGTTGAATACCTGCGACCTCGAACGGGGTAGTGAACACGTAGTCGCTCCCGAGGCTGTGAAGGGCGAATGAGGTCGTTACGATCTTAAGGTTGCTAGCCGGGTGAAGAAGAAGTCCGGCGTGGGACCGGAATATCATTCTGTGTTGGCTTCTGGAATAGACTTCGATAGCCTTGATGGTCCCCGGAGACTTGCTTCGGGAGATCATGTAGTTGATTTCCCGCCTAAGAAGGCGTTCGGCCCTGGTCTCTTTTGCATGAAGGGAAGCGGACAAGGAGAAAACGAGCAAGCCCGCAAAAAGTGAAAGGAGTATCGTGGGCGTTCTCACTTATTCGGCTTACCCAGCTTTCTGTAGAGCGTACTTTTATTGATCCCGAGGATTTCTGCCGCCGTGACATAGTTGTCGTCGCAGGATTTCAATACGTGCTTTATGTACTCCGATTCCAGCTCGTCCAGGGTCAGGTTCGCGGGTAAATTGTCCATCCAGCTGCCGCCGGTCTTTCTGGTCGAGGGGAGTTCCGTGTCACTAACTGTAAGCACGGGGCCGGTCGCGAGGGCGACCGTGCGATCTATGAAATTCTCAAGCTCGCGCACGTTTCCGGGCCAGTCGAGGGTTTCAATCTTCGTCAGGAGATCCGCGGCAATGCCTGTTACCTGCTTGTTATGTTGGGTGTTGTATTTCTTTATGAAATACTCCGCGAGTAGGGGGATATCTTCTCTCCTTTCCCGAAGGGAAGGGAGTTCAATTTTGATAACGCTGAGACGGTAGAATAAATCTTCGCGAAACTGTTTTTCTCTTACAAGGTCCTCGAGGTTCCGGTTTGTCGCGGCGATTATCCGAACGTCGACAATCCTCGAAACGCTGCTCCCGATCCTTCTAACCTCATGTTCCTGCAATACTCTCAGCAGCTTCGGCTGGAGCTGAAGGGGAATCTCGCCGACTTCATCGAGGAATAGCGTTCCTCCCTCTGCTTCCGTGAACAATCCATCCCTGGCGAAGAGAGCGCCGGTGAAAGCTCCCTTTTCGTGTCCGAATAGTTCGGCTTCCAGGAGCTGCTCCGGTATGGCTGCGACGTTTATGGGGATGAACGGTTTCTCAGCTCGTGGGCTGTTGAGGTGGATGGATCTTGCCACGATTTCCTTTCCTGTGCCGCTCTCACCTTGAATCAGGATGCTCGAATTGGTGGGACCTGCCCGCCCAATCACCTTAAATACCCTGAGCATCTTCTCGCTCTTCCCGACGACGTTTGACACATTCGCCTGCTCTACCTCGTTTCCGCTGACCCGCTTGGCATCCTCAGCGACGTGGAAATGCGATACGGCGTTTGAAACAACGAGTCGTATTTCATTCAGGTTGAGGGGCTTGCTGAGATAATCGAAAGCGCCGGTCTTGATCGTGTTCGCCGCTGCTTCCAGTGTTCCAAAAGCAGTGATAAGTATTACCGGCAGGGTAGGTGAGGATTCTAGAAGCCTGCTCATGAGTTCCACGCCGTTCAGGCCCGGCATCATGACGTCCGTGACTACGGCCGAGAAACCTCCTCCCATGATTTTCGCCATCGCGGCCACCGGGTCCGAGAATGTATCGACCTGATAGGTCGGGGAAAGGGCTTCACGCAGGATCTCCAGCGAGTCCGCGTGATCGTCAATTACTGCGATTCTGTCTTTCATCTTTCCTGGGCAGGACCATTGAAAAGGTTGTACCATGTTCGGATGTTTTCAAAAGGAAAATTCTCCCGCCGTGGCGGTCCACAATTTCTTTGCATATGACCAATCCGATACCGTTGCCGTTCGGTTTTCTGCTGTTGATGAATTCGTTGAACAATTGCCCGGCGATTTCGGGCGGTATTCCATCGCCGTTATCTGAAATATCTAACCTTATGTTCTCAAATTCAAAATCTCTATCCTCTGCCGCCTTGATTATTACTGTGCCTGGCGTTGTGGCATCCTTTCGGGCCTCAATGGCGTCCATGGAGTTGTTCAGAAGGTTTATCAGCACCTGTTGGATCTGAACGGGGTCTGCTTCAAGATCCGCCAGCGGGTTTTCGAGGTTCACTTCGAGCTTGATCGATTTATCCCTCATCCTCTGTTCCATGACAAGCTTGATTTCTTCGATGAGGTTCTTCAGCGTGATCCGCTGCTTCGAAGGCATGGCTATTTTTCTCGCCTGCAGTGAGCGGTTGATGATCCCTATCATGGTCTCGACCTGCCGCTCTATCACTTTGAGTTTGTTTCTTTCCATTTCCGGGATGTCGTTCTCGAGAAGGAGCTGAACCGATGTGTAAATCGCGTTGAGCGGGCTTCCGAGTTCGTGAGCCAGCTTGGATGCCACTTTGCCGAGCGCGGCCTGCGATTCGAACAAGCGGAGCTTCTCTTGCATTGATATTATCTCGTCGCTCTTTTGGCGCAGATTATCCGTCGCCACCTCGATGTCCTTCTGCAACGTCGAGGCGTATTCTTCCTGGCGCTTGACTTCGGATCTCGTAATTTCCTGCGCCTTCTGGAGCTCGCGCATCATTTCGTTGTAGATAGAGGAGAGTGTCCTAAATTCCGTCCCTGAAGTGAGCGAGAGGCGTGAATCCATGTGTCCCCGGGAGGCGTACCGCATTGCAGTCGCGAGTTCATCGAAGGGCCGCAGGAATGTCACGCGCATCGCAAGGAGAAGGAGTACCGACGCGAAGATGCTTACCGCAAGCGTGATCCCAGCACCGGTTGCCTGGTTTTTCCGCACTGTCTCACGTACTCTGCTGAGGGTAATTTCAGTCAGCGCGTACCCCCAGACCAGGCCGTTAGCGTGAAGGAGCATTGAAAAGGAGTAAAGGGAGTTCCCGTATCGAATGGAAGAGACAGTACCCTCTGCGGCGGTATCGCCGCCGAGCATCCGTTTGATGTATGCGAACTCCTGGCCTCTCGGTTGCCTCCCGGCAAACGCTACCAGGGCCATCGAATCCGCGGTCACTTTCTTGAAGAAACCAATAAACTCGGACTCCGGAAGCAGCCTTAGCGCTAACCTTGCGTTCGCGCGGAGGGTCGCAGCGTCAACCTTGGGAGAGGCCGTGGTCGCGACGTTGAATTCTGCCGCAATAAACTGCGCGCTGTTTTGAGCGTCGCGGAAAAGCATTCTCTCGGTCGAGATCGAATTAAAATAGGTAATAAGGATGCCGGCCGCAAAAAGGATCAGCACGACGACGGCGGTCAATCTGGTCCGCAGCGATAAAGCCGGTGTTCTTAATTTCACCTTGAAAATATACTTTTTGCGCCTATGTCGTTCAAGTTTCGGACGTTCCGGGTAGTGGGCTATTTTGAATCGAAACATTAGCACACAGATAACACGGGAAAAAACAAGATAACCACGGATCAAATTATTATTAATCGCTGTATCAGTGAGAATCCGTGCCTTTTTCAGTGTACTCTGTGTGCAAGAATCTTAAAATAGCCCACCACCATGTTCCGTCGGAACGTGACGCAGGGGGAAACGCTAGGTCAGGAAAGATTGTTAATGGTGTGTTAAATTGTTTCTTACCTAATCAAAAATCTGAAAGAAAGTATTGACCAAAATCGCCTCGTCTAAACTTGATACAAAACAGCAGGGATTGGGTGAACGGGATTTTCTCATCCTCAAGGGGGTGCGCACTCACAATCTCAAGAATATCGATGTCAGCATACCCAAGGGGAAAATCACCGTCATCACCGGTCCGTCCGGCAGTGGGAAGTCGAGCCTTGCCTTTGACACTATCTATGCGGAAGGTCAGAGGAGATACATAGAGAGCCTTTCATCTTATGTCAGGCAATTCCTTGAACGTATGGAGAAGCCGGACCTCGACTCGATCAAAGGTATATCGCCTACTGTCGCGATTGAGCAAAGGCGCATGACCAGAAATCCCAGGTCGACAGTCTCGACTATGACCGAGATCTACGACTACCTCCGGCTCCTCTTCGGTCGGGCTGGGACGGTATTCTGCAACCGATGCCACATCCCGGTCTTTAGGTTTTCACCGCAATCCATTCTTAAAGAAATCAATAACTCTCTCAAAAACAAAAGGTTATACATCTTTTTTAATGCTAAAACCGGTGATGCCGCGGGAGCGCTTCCGGATCTCAAGCGTCGAGGTTTCTACCGGTTTGCCAAACTCGACAATCCCTCCGTCATAATCGATTCCAATCTTTCGGCCCCGCCCTCTGCTGGTGAGTTTCTCGTTTTAGCCGACAGGATAGTCGCGGGATCTGATGGCTCCGACGAGCGCGTGATCGAGGCGTGCGAACAGGGATTTCTAAACGGCTCGGGAAGTATTTACGTCGTCGATGCGGACGGCGGAAAGACTCGGCGCTTCTCGAGCGGCTTCGAATGCTCAAACTGCGGCACGGCGTACCTTGAGCCTGAACCGCGCCTCTTTTCGTTCAACAACCCCTATGGCGCCTGTCCCCAGTGTCAGGGCTTTGGCACCGTGATAGGCTACGATTGGAAGAAGACGGTGGCGAATCCGTATCTCAGCATACTCCACGGAGGGATTAGCCTGGTCTCGGCCCCTGCCTTCGACGTGTACCGAAGATCTCTCATGAAAGTCGCTACAGCAGGAAAGATACGTCTGGACATTCCGGTGAAGGATCTGACTCAGAAGGAGTGGGACTTCCTCATCGCGGGCGACAAGAACTTCATAGGATTACACGGATTTGTGAAGCACCTCGAGAAGAAGTCGCATTCCTTCTCGGTGCGCTACTTCCTCGACAAATATCGAGGTTACGTAACCTGTCCCGCGTGCAACGGCGCCCGACTGCGGCCCGAAGCTCTGGCGGTCGAGATCGACGGACAAAACATCGGCGGCGTTGTCACGATGCCGGTGGTAAGGGCCAGGCGGTTCTTCGAACTGGTGAAACTTGAAGGTGAAAACGCCGTGATTGCCGGGCAGGTACTCGAAGAAATCAAGAGAAGGATCGGTTATCTATTCCAAATCGGACTCGGTTACGTCACCCTGGATCGGCTGTCGTCGACATTGTCGGGCGGTGAAGCTCAGCGCGTAAACCTGGCGACAAGCCTGGCGTCCACTCTCGTCGCGACCACTTACGTTCTCGATGAACCGAGTATCGGGCTGCATCCGAGGGATATGGACAGGCTCGTTTCCATTCTGAAGAATCTCAAATCTTACAACAATACGGTCATCGTCGTCGAACATGACAGCGAGATGATGAAGAGCGCCGACTATATAATTGACCTTGGACCGGGTTCGGGAGTACTTGGCGGGGAAGTGATGTTTGCCGGCACCTACTCCGGGATTCTCGCTTCGAATAAATCTGTTACGGGAAAATACCTCCGGGGCGAAAGGAGTATACCCATCCCCAAAAGGCGCAAGCCTGTGGATAAGTTCATTCGCGTAAAAGGAGCCTCGATGCACAACATCGACAACCTGGACGTGGACATCCCGCTCTATTCCTTCGTGTGTATAACGGGCGTCAGCGGATCCGGGAAAAGCACCCTGGTATACGACATTCTTTACGACGCGCTGAAGGAGCAGAACCCGGAGTCTACCGTTGTCGAATCGAGGAAGAATGTGTCAATTCCCACGAACCGGGTCAAGTCGCTTACATTCGATTATCTGCCTGAGTCCGTCGAGCTTGTGGATCAAAGTGCCGTCGGCAGGATCTCGAGATCAAATGTGGCAACATATAGCGGGGCATTTGATCCTGTCAGAAATATTTTTGCGGGGACGCCTCTCTCGCGCGAAAGAGGACTGACTGCAAGCTACTTCTCTTTTAACGTAGAGTGGGGAGGAAGGTGCGAGGCTTGCAGCGGTGAAGGAATACAGGTAGTGGAGATGCAGTTTCTCGCCGACGTGACCCTGGACTGCGAGGCTTGCGGCGGCAAGAGGTACGGCTCGGAAGCGTTGGAGATCAAATATCGCGGCAAAAGTATAGCCGACGTTCTGGAAATGACCGTAGCGGAAGCGATGGAGTTTTTCGGCGACCGGAAGGACGTGGTGAAGTCTCTAAAACTCCTGGACCGTGTCGGGCTCGGCTATTTGAAGCTGGGGCAGCGGCTTTCCACGCTTTCGGGAGGTGAGGCGCAGCGGCTGAAAATATCGAGTTATCTCTCCGGTAGCGGAGAATCGGAGGTGTTGTTCATCCTTGACGAGCCAACCACAGGCCTGCACTTCGAAGAGATAGCCAAACTTCTCGATGTCTTGTTCGAGTTGCGCGACCGTGGTAACAGCATAATAGTTGTGGAGCACAACCTGGATGTCATCAAGTGCGCCGACTACGTCATAGATCTGGGGCCTGATGCGGGGGACGAGGGAGGAAAGACAGTGGCGGTCGGAACACCGGAGCAAATAATGCGCGTCGATGAATCCCGCACCGGGGCCGCGCTCAGCAAAGTTATGGCGAAGACTTAGTACTGCGTTCCGATATTAAATGCGATGAAGAACGTGTTGAAGTTTGCCATCGGCTGGTTCTGAAGGCTTTCAATTCCGTGCTTCATCGGAAGGATGTAGTACCTGATGCTGATGCCCAGCAGGCTGTTTGGATCGCTTCCGAAATAAGCGCCCAATCCGACGTACGCACCACCTCCGAAGTAACCGCGACCATGTGAGAAGCTGTACGAAAGCGGCTGATCGTAGGGAGCCGCGAAGACCGCGTTCGGTCCGAGCCCCGCGAAGACGTACGGACGGAACGTATCGGTAATCTCGTCGCTGAAGAGCCTGTATTGCAGGCCAAGCATAGCGGGGATGACCCAAAGCTGGTTGACCTTACCCGGAACAAACTTCTGGCCCGTATACGGGTCGTAGTACGCGACCTCATTCGGAGCCTTTGCTTCGGAAATGCAAAACGATGCGGTCCACGAAAGTGTGCCGCTTATCCTCTGTTTGTAGAAGAAACCGCCACCGAATCCGCTGTTGCCTATCATGATATCCATGCCGAGAGCATTGTCCCTTTGTGCGGTGTCAGGCTCGAGGTCCTTTATCGGCATGTATGTGTATTGCGAATCCGGAGGAGCCGAAATATTCGGTTTCTCCGCGAAGGCAGTGGCTGAAACCAGCAGCACCGAGAGAATCACTATCTTATACATTTTCTTATATCCTGCAACAATTTACTCTACCTGGAAGTTTCTTTCAGCTTCCTTTTCGACGCCCATATTTTCAACCGGATTAACAGGCGACCGGAAAAAAACGCTCACGGCGGCCCGCCGCGTTACGGGTGGTCAATGCACACGGTACGCGTTGAATTTCAAGTATTCCGTCTCGGGCATACCGGGGAGTACCGGATGATCCGGAGCGGCGCCGGCGCGATGGAGGAGCTGAAGTGTTCTTCCGGAATTTTGCGCGGCCACGGCGATGAGCTCTTCGAAGGTTTCCCGAAAGATGTGATGGGAACATGAAGCTGTCAGGAGCACGCCGCCTGGCTTCAATACACCGAAAACACTTTCGTGAAGTCTCCGATAACCGCCTTTGGCTGTTGTAACGCTTTTCCGGTTCCGAGTGAAGCTCGGCGGATCACATACGACGACGTCGAATTTGCGCTCTGACCCTGCTGCCTTGTTAAGGTAGGCATGTACGTCGGATGTAACTGCGTCGACGTTTGTCAGTCCGTTGATTTCCGCGTTCAGCATAACGCTTCTCACGGCAGGTTCGGATGAATCGACGGCCGTCACTCTTGCCGCTCCTGAGCGCGCCATGTTCAGTCCGAAACCTCCCTCGTTCGAGAATAGATCGAGCACATCCGATCCCGGTGCGAAGAAGCGGGAAAAGATTCTATTCAGTCGCTGGTCAAAGTAGAATCCCGTCTTCTGACCGTGGAATGGGTTCAACCGGAAGAGGACTCCATCTTCATCGTAATCTGCTGACTGTTCTTCGCCGTAGACGATTGACTTTGACTGGGGAAGTCCCTCGAGCTCTCTCGTACTGCTTTCGTTGCGTTCGTAGATCGCTGTTGGGGAAAACATTTCCCTGAGCGTGTCATAGATCAGTTCTTTTCTCCTTTCCATGGCAGCCGAAAATATCTGGACGCTGAAGAGGGAACCGAACCTGTCCACTATCAAACCCGGGAGAAAATCGCTCTCGCTGTAAGACAGCCTGTAGAACGGCGTCTTGAACAACCGCTCACGAAGCTCAAGCGCCGTCGTCAGGCGGCCGGCGAAAAAGGCGTGGTCGGGTTCTACGAACTGTTTCGAGAAGAGCCGCACGGCTATTAGTGTCTTTGAATTGTAGAAGCCGAAGCCGAGGCGTTCATTTCTTCCACTCTTGACTTCGACCACATCGCCGATGCCGGGCGAGCCGTCGACCTTTTCAATTTCGTTGCTGAAAACCCAGAGGTGGCCCGCAAGAATTCTCTTCTCCTCTTTTCTCTTTAGATGGACTATCGGGATTGTCATTTAAGCCTCGAAACTGAAGCCGCAATTCTATCCGCTGCTTCGGTGAGCTCTCTTTCGGAGTAAGCGTAAGATAATCTGATGTGATCGTCGGATCCGAAGGCGATGCCGGGAACAAGGGCGACCTGAGCATCAGCCAGGATAAATTGGGCGACGTCGGCGGAGCCCTGAAGAGTCTTTCCGTCGTACTGCTTTCCGAAAAGGCGTTTGACTGACGGGAAAAAGTAGAACGCTCCTCCCGGGTTGCTGATCTCTAATCCCTTTATCCGCGAAAGCTTTTCAAACATGAGATCGCGCCTCTTCTGAAAGGCGAGGCGCATCTTCTCGATCTCGGTTTGGGATCCCCGCAGAGCTTCGAGAGCGGCGGCCTGGGATATCGAAGACGCGTTGGATGTCACCTGGCTCTGTATCTTTGCGGCGCGGTTGATGATTTCCTGGCTGGCGGCAAGAAAGCCGATCCTCCAGCCCGTCATTGAGTAAGCTTTGGACACGCCGCTCGCGGTTATAACCCGGTCCTTGACTTCCGGCATCGAGCCGACGGAGAAATGCTTGTTGCCGTCGTAGATGATCTTCTCGTAAATTTCGTCCGAGATGATATAGAAATCTCTTTCCTTCGCGAGTCTGGCAATACTCCTGAGCGCCTTCTCGCTAATTACGGCGCCAGTCGGGTTTGATGGTGTGTTAATAATGATGGCCTTCGTCTTGCGCGTAAGAAGCGGCTCGACGTCGCCGGCGTCAAATGTGAACCCTTTTTCTTCGGTTGTTCTTAATATTACCGGGACGCCGTCAGCGAGTTTGACCATCTCCGGGAAGCTCACCCAATACGGAGCCGGGACGATCACCTCGTCGCCAGGATCGCATATCGCCTGGAGCGCGTTAAAGAGCGAATGTTTGCCTCCGTTCGAAACGAGAATGTTCGCCGCCTTCACGTCGAGTCCGTTGTCCACACGGAATTTCTCGGCAACCGCCTCTCTCAGCTCCGGGAATCCTTCGTTCTGCGTGTACTTCGTGAAATTGTTCTCAATTGCCTTTATCGCCGCTCGCTTTATATTCTCCGGAGTGGGGAAGTCCGGCTCTCCCGCGCTCAGGCTGATTATGTCCTTTCCCTCGGCCCTCAGTTTCTTGGCCAGCGTAGTCATTGCAATTGTCTGTGATTCTTCAATTTTATCTGCTTTTTTCGAAAAAGACGGCATTAAGTTTACTTCCTCCTCCTTTTTGTTCTTGCGAATCTATTCTTTGTCATCAATTCCTTCTTAACATGTTCCGGAACAAACTCGGTCACATCTCCTCCGAACCTGGCGATCTCCCTGACGATGGTGCTGTTGAGATATGTATAGTTTTCATGTGGCATGAGAAATACGGTGTCGACGTCGGAGCAGAGCTTCCGGTTGGTCAACGCCATTTGAAACTCGTATTCAAAATCGGATACGGCTCTGAGACCGCGCACTATAGCGTCCGCGTTTTTCTTTCTGGCATAGTCGACGAGCAGCCCCTCAAATTCCTCTACCTCTATATTCTTTATGTCCTTCACCGCTTCCCGGATCATCTTAACGCGCTCAGCTCCCGTGAAGAGCGGCTCCTTGAGGGTGTTGACCGCCACGCAGACAATCACTTTGTCGAACAACTCTGCGGCGCGCTTGGCGACATCCACGTGCCCGTTCGTGACGGGGTCGAATGTCCCGGGATAAATCGCGATTTTCATTTTGTCTCCGGTTTTATGAAGGATAAAATTGTGGAGCCGAAAATCTTCTGTCTAATAAGCAGGGCAGGAGGCGGCGAATAAGCCTTCGTGTGTTCAACGCAGATGATGCCCGATTGGTTCATAATACCCCTTCGGAGCATCTCCTCAATAATTTCATGAGTGCTGCTGTTGAAGGCGTAAGGTGGATCCACGTAGGCGATGTCAAACGTCTCAACCGCCGTGGCCACGAACCGCTCCGCGTTCATAATACGAATATCGCACCGTTCTTTCACTCCAAGTGATTCGGCGTTGCGGCCGATCACGGCCGCGATCTTACGGTCCGACTCGACAAAGACTACTCTCTTCGCCCTGCGGCTGAGAGTCTCGAAGCCGACGCTTCCTGTTCCGGCGTAGAGGTCAAGAGCTGTCGAGCCTTCGAGGTCCACCATATTTCCGAGAATGTTAAACATAGTTTCCCGCAGCCGGTCGGTGGCCGGTCTTAGCTTCGTGGAATCAATCGAGAAAAGCCTTCTGCTTCTCAGCGTGCCGCCGGTTATCCTCATCTGTCTACTTCAGCGCGGCGCCGATGACGTGGGAATAGTGGTTGGGGTGTGTCTCCAGCTCCTTGTTGTCCGACGCCACCGCGGACAGCTGAAGCTCTTTCAGCGGGTCCATTAGCTCGTACCTTTTGTCGGAAGTCTTTTGCAGCAGGTCTATCAGGAAATTATCGGCGGATATTCCGGTGACGAATATCTTATCGGCGTCGACCTTCGCCCGCGTTTCGAGATCCTGCGACATCTTGGTGATGAAATAGAACGGCTCGCCGGAGTAGTTGGCATACCTGTAGAATATCCGTTCCCCGTTCTTGCAGAAACTAGCCTCGACCTGACCCGGCTTGACGGTGACAAGGATGTAATTCTTCAGGCCGTGTTCCAGTCTGTTGACCGATAGTTCACTGCAGGAATGGTCGAGGTCGACGAACTGGAGATCGAGCCCGCAGCGTGTGCACGCGTCTCTCAGCGTCACGAGGAACTGTTTGTCCATTGCGGCATAGAACACTTCTTTGTAAGGATCGACAGGAGCTTTTGTTATTTCGTACGCGGGTATGAACGCTTGCCCGGAAAACTTGTTGTGGAAGTCGATTTCGCCCCGCAGGAACCGGGATATTTCGTCCGGCGCCAAGTCGGAGTCGATTTCTATCGTATCCCGTGCCATGAGCGAAGTATCGATCGCGACCGACGCTATGCGGCTCATTATGGATTCTTCGTTGATAAGAAGGGAAAGGACCCTGACGAGATCGTCTACCTGCATCGTCTCTAGTTTACCCTCCGCCACCCTTGAAAGGAAAAACTCCCCATCCCGATGCTCCACCTCGGCCAGACGGAGAAAGTCTCTCCCCAACTCGATTCCTAAAACGATTCTGTACTGTTTCATTCACTCGGCCTTCACGTAGATTTTTATCTTTTCGAATTTACTCTCGCCGATTCCTTTGACCTTCAGCAGGTCTTCGATCGAGCTGAATTTCCCGTTCGATGTGCGGTACTCCACAATCTTCTGAGCGGTCACTTTGCCGATGCCCGGTAGTCTCATAAGCTCTTGGACAGTCGCAAGATTGATATCGATCGGAGAATCGATGGGCTTCTTCGCTTCAGCCTTCCGGTTCACAGTGTTTTTCAGTGTATCCTCCTCGTAAGCGAGAAGGGAGTCTATCTTAGAAGATGCTTCGGCGAAAAAGGCGTCGGACTCGCTGAAATCGTATTTCTCGGTGGCCTTATCAAGATGAAGGATTTTCACGCTGCCACCCACCAGAAGACCGAAGCTGAGAAACAGTATAATCCCCGCTTCGCTCTTCGTCAGGCCGAGTTGTTCCTGAATTTTCCTTGTAATTTTCGCCAACATTTCCAGTCGTCCGCCTGGTAGAATATTAGGAAAGTCCCGTCAATATTCAACCTGACGCGGGCTCTTTGTTCGGAGTGCGGGGATTTTAATCGGAAGAACTGCTGCTTCGGGAAGGCGGGTTAATGTTGGCAGAGCGTGCGAGGTCCTTTAGCAACTCCTTATCTTTGCTGCTGACTTTTGTCGGAGTGTAGATGTTTATACTCACAAGCTGGTCGCCTTTTCCGTATCCGTTGAGATGAGGCAGGCCCTTCTCGCGCATCCTCAATATCTTGCCGGATTGAATCCCCGGCTCGATCTTCAGTTTCGCTCTGCCGGTGAGCGTGGGCACTTCGACCTCGCTTCCAAGCACGGCTTCCGGAAAACTCAGTTCAAGCTCATAGATGACGTCGTCCCCGTCACGTTTGAAGTGCTGGTGAGGAGCTTCTTCAATTATGACTATAAGGTCGCCGCCCGGTCCTCCTCGTCTCCCGGCATTGCCTTCGCCTCGCAGAGTGAGGTAGTTGCCTTCACTGACTCCCGGAGGGATCTTAACCTTGATGGTGGATTCTCCGTTAACCCGTCCTCCTCCGGAGCAGGTAGAGCATGGATCCTTGATGATCTTTCCTGTTCCGCCGCACGCCGTGCATTGGACGATGTTCACAAACTGGCCGAACATGGTTCTCGTGGCTCTTCTTATCTCGCCGGTTCCCCCGCATGTCTGGCAGGTTGAAGTTCCCGAGCCGGCCTTCGCGCCGCTCCCTCCGCATGTCTGGCATTTTTCCTGACGTTTGATCTTCACTTTTTTCTCAACGCCGGTGGCAATTTCCTCGAGGGTGAGCTTCGCCGAGATTTTCAGATCACTTCCTCGTTCGCCCACCGAAGCTCCCGAACGGGACCTGGTGCGCGTTCCGCCTCCGAAGAAATCGTCGAAGATCGATCCCCCTAATCCGCCTCCGAAGATGTCGTTGAAAACGCTGAATATGTCGTTAGGGTTCGAGTTGGCCCAGTCGTGGAAGTCGGCTCCCTGTCGCACGCCTTCGTGTCCGAAACGGTCGTAGCGGGAACGCTTGTCCAGATCGCTCAAGACTTCGTATGCCTCGGTGGCTTCCTTGAATTTTTCTTCCGCCTCCTTGTTGCCGGGGTTCCGGTCGGGGTGGTATTGCATAGCGGCTTTGCGATAAGCCTTCTTTACCTCTTCTACAGAAGAAGCCTTTGGTACGCCCAGTATCTCGTAATAATCTCGTTTTGACATTTAATTCCTTGGGATAATCAGACTGTCGTATCCGTCGCGGCAGGGTTCTGCGCGTCCGAGGCCACTATCACTTTGGCGTGCTTTATGACCTTGCCGTGGAGAGTATAGCCGCGTTCCACCTCTTCGACTACTGTGTGTGGGGCGGCCCCCGGCCTCTCCACCTGCATCAGTACGTCGTGGTACATAACGTCGAACTCATGGCCTATGGATTCTATCGGCTTCAATCCCTTCTCCTCGAAGACCTTACGGAGCTTCTGGTAAATCATCTCGACTCCCTTATAGAAAGAGTCGAAATCGGGATTCTTCTTTCCGTTTGTGAGAGCTCGCTCGAAATCATCAAGGACAGGGAGGAGGTCCCGGATGATTTTCTCGTTCGAGAACTTCACGAAGTCGGCCTTATCGACTTCTGTCCTCTTCCGGAAGTTTTCAAATTCCGCGGCAAGCCTGAGGAGCTGGTCCTTATACGAACCGATGAGCTTTTCCGATTCACCCAGTTGCTTCTGGAGTTTGTCGATGTCGCTTTCTGCCTCTTCCGCTTCCGGTTCGGCCCCGCTATCTTCGTTTTCCTGCAAAGGTTTTGATGATTGCTTGGATTCTTTATCGCTATTGTTCATTTTGGGCAATTCTTTCTCGTTCGCGTTGTCGCGCTCAATACTGTCGTCCGGCATTTCGGATTTACGAAGTTAATTTGTTCGAGATGACTTTGGCTACGAAATCCACGAGGGGAATAAGCTTTGAGTACTGCATCCTGCGGGGGCCGACCACGCCGACTGTTCCACTCACGCCTTCGACTTCGTATCGCGCCGTGATGAGGCTGTAGTCCTTCAGCTTGGCGTCGGCATTTTCGGCTCCGACCTTCACGGTAATCGGCTCTTCCTTGTCGCCCTTCTCGAGGATATGAAGGATAACATTCTCATCGCCGAGTATCTCGAGTATGCCTTTCAGGTTCTCCGGGAGCTCATACTCAGGATGGGACAGGAGTTCCTGCGGCATCCCGATGTGGACCCGGTCCGTTTCAGGCATAGGGGAAAATATCCTCTCGCTCATGGTGGTGAACCTGCCGATGACCTCTTCGTCGGCATAGTCGCCGACCCTCTCCAGGATCGTACCACGAATTTCCGAGAGCCGCAAACCGGCCAGGCGCTCGTTCAGGAGAGAATTGATCTTGCTCAGCTTTTGAGAACCTACCTGAGTCTCAACTTCCAAGACTATTGTCTTGATCAAACCAGTCTCAAGCGAAATGACGACGAGAATCTTCGAGGAGTTTAGAGAAACCAGCTCTATTCGTGTAAGTACCGCGTCGCCCAGGTACGGAGCGGACACCAGGCTGAGTTGTTTCGAGACCTTGCCGAGTAACTTGGAAGCCTCGCTCAGGAGTTCTCCTGAATCGAGGGAAGCGCTCAGCCCATCGGATATCTTGGCGAGGTCCTCTTCCGTCAGAGGGTCCAGGGAAATGAGAGAATCCAGGTAAAACCTGTATCCCTTATCCGTGGGGACTCTTCCGGCGGAGGTGTGGGGATGGTTGAGGAATCCAAACTCCTCGAGCTCTGCCATGACATGCCTTATCGTCGCCGGGCTGAGGTCGACATCTTTCTTCTGAGAGATGAATTTCGAAGCCACGGGGGTCGCCGTGAGTATGAAACTGTGCACGACCTCCCTCAGGACTTCTCTTTCTCTCTGTGTAAGTTCTCTCGTCATGGCTTCATGGATGCTCTAAATCATGTTAAATTTAATAGTTTTCGTCCTGCTAATCAAGGAACACAGGATATGCCCCTCCGTCAGTCAAAACGGCGGTCCGGCACATGCATTGACTTGGATGAGACTCGGTGGCGAAACGATGCCGGCTCTCCAGGAGTGTATCTCGATCGGCTTATTGCAGAGGTTCGCGTTTGACCCTTCCGGAAGTGGCTGCGTGAGTTGTTTGGTTACCGTCAAAATGAAATGCGACTGAGCCAGCGCCTTTCTGTCATTTGACGTGTTGGACCTCAAGTGAGAAATAGGCTGCCTTGTCTTGAAAGTGCGGCACTTCGCAATTATAATCTGTAAAGATGGCTTCCTCGAATCCCTCATCTGTGAATTTGAAAGTCGGGCTGCTCGTCATGGCGTTACTCATCGCGACAGCCACACTATTCTACACACAGTCAATCGTACATGATCTGATCCTGCGCGAACAACGCACTGCCCAGTTATACGCCGAGTCCCTGCAGTACCTCGCCAGCGATGAATCGACTTCGCAGGATTATAGTTTCATTTTCGACGACGTACTCGGATCGATAGATTTTCCGATGATCCTTACGGACAGCCACAACGAGCCTTTCTTGCCATACTCGCGAAGCATCAGAAACATTACCCTCGACACGACGATGACGATCCAACAGCAACACGACTATCTTGTCAAACTTGTCAAAGGAATGGATGACCAGTATCCCCCAATCAAAGTCTCTCTTGGTAATGTCGTGCTGAACTATGTTCATTACGGCGAGTCAAGCCTGGTTACCCAGCTTCGATTCGTTCCGTACGTTGAATTCGGCATAGCGGGGCTGTTCATCCTGATAGGGTATATTGCCTTCAGTTATATAAAGAGAAGCGAGCAGTCCAATATCTGGGTCGGTATGGCGAGAGAGACTGCCCACCAGCTCGGGACACCCCTTTCGAGCTTAATGGGATGGATGGAACTCCTTAAATCAGACATTGACCAGAATCGGAAGGCTGAAATCATCGGCGATATCGAGCAGGACCTCAGCAGGCTCAACAAGGTGACAATGAGATTCTCAAAAATCGGCTCTCTGCCGGAGCTTCGGAAGCTGCGTGTGAGCGACATTGTTGAGAATGTGTTCGTATACTTCAGCAAGCGCATACCTCAAACTGGAAAAAAAGTCGAACTCTCGATTTCCGGAGATAAATCTCTTTGCGCGAGGATCAATTCAGAGCTTTTCGAATGGGTGCTCGAGAATCTAGTCAAAAATGCGCTCGATGCAATGGAGGACAAGGAAGGAAGGATTACGGTCAGTCTCTCGAAGGAAGACCGCTACGTCGCGATTGACGTCAGCGATACAGGCAAAGGAATAGATATGAAGTTCAGGCGCGACATTTTTAGGCCTGGGTACACAACGAAAAAGCGAGGCTGGGGCTTGGGGTTGAGCCTTGCCAAACGAATCATCGAGGTGTACCACGACGGACAGATATCTCTCAGGGACAGCAAATCGGGGAAGGGATCCACATTCAGGATAAAACTGAAACTCGTGGACTGCAATTCTCAGACTTAGAGGCACCTGGTAGAATCGGCTGCCTCAGTGTCGTATCGAATTTCTCCACTCGGCTGTTTCTAACTCTCCGGTTGATCGGCCCGGTTGGGGCGAGCGTGCGGACGGGCCCGGCCGAGATCGCGTTCACCCGGATGCCGGCGGGCCCAAGGTCCGCCGCGAGGTACCGCACGCACGCCTCCAGGGTTGCCTTCGCCACGCCCATCACGTTGTAGTGCGCGACGACCTTCTCGGCGCCGTAGTAGCCAGGGTGAGGATGCTTGACCCTGGCGCCAAGTGTGGTCGCGCCTCGCGCGCGAGCGCGACCAGCGAGTAAGCGCTGACGTCGAGCGCGAGCGCGAACCCGTCCCGCGAGGTGTCGACGAAGTGGCCGTCGAGGTCGGCGCGGTTGGCGAAGGCCAGGGCATGGACCAGGATGTCGAGCCGGCCGACCTCTGCGCCCCAGCGATCGAAGACGGCCCGGACCTGCGCGTCGTCGCGCACGTCGCACGGCTCGACGAACGTCGAGCCGATCCGCGCGGCCAGCGGGCGAACGCGCTTGTCGAGCAGGCTCTCCATGGAGCTGAAGCCCACCGATGCGCCGTGCTCGTGGAGTGCCTGCGCGATGCCCCAGGCGATCGAGTGGTCGTTCGCGACCCCGAAGATGAGCGCGGTCTTGCCATCGAGCAGGCTCATCGGTTGCCGTCCTCCCTTGCAGCCGGGCACGCCCGCCCCAGCGGCATGCATGTTCGCGCCATCCTACCCGGGGAGCCGCGGACGACTCGCCGGAGCGTCAGCGCCCGCAACGGCACGGAGTTGGGGCGGCGGCACGGGGTGCCCCGGGGTGGGCAGCGATCCGTTCGTGGCGGGCCGGCCCGGGCCTTGGTACTGTCGCGCTGATGCACGCGAAGCCGCCCGACGCCGAGAGCCGCGTCGCGCCCCCCGCGCTTCGGCGCGCCCTCGCCGGCGTTGCGGCCTTCGTGCTCGACGCCGATGGCGTCCTGGTGATGCAGGGCGCGGACCTGCCTGGCGCACGCGCCGCGCTCGAGACGCTCCGCGCGCGTGGCATCCCGTTCCGGATCGCAACGAACTACTCGTCGGCCCATCGCAGCACGCTCGCCGCGCGATTCCAGGCCGCCGGACTGCCGATCACCGAAGACCTGATCGTCACCGCGGCGAGCGCGACCGCGGCTCGCACGGCTGCCAGGTATGCGGGCCGGCCGCTGTTCGTGATCACGAAGCCGGATGGCCGCCGCGAGTTCGCGGGCCAGCAGCTGATGGCATTCGGCGATGCTGACGCGCCAGGCGCGCGGGCAGCCGCCGTCGTCATCGGCGATGGAGAGGAGGACCTGAGCTACGCGAACCTAGACCGCGCGTTCCGGCTGATCCGGGCTGGTGCGGCCCTGCTGGCGATGCATCGGAACCCATGGTGGTTCACGGCTCGCGGCCCGACCCTCGACAGCGGCGCGTTCGTGGCCGCGCTCGAGTACGCCACCGGAGTCCGGGCGGTGATCTGTGGCAAGCCCGGCCCGATCATGTTCCGGACCGCGCTGGCCGGGCTGGCGGCGGAGCTCGGCCGCCGCGTCCCGGCGCGCGACGTTGCCATGGTCGGGGACGATCCAGTCCAGGACATCGCGGGGGCGCACCGGGCAGGCTTGCGCGGCATCCTCGTCCTGACTGGCAAGACCGACACGGCAGCCGCCGCAGCGCTCGAGCGCGGGGCGGCGCGGGGAGTCGGAACGCGTCGCTCGCGGGCGATCCCGGACGCGGTGGCTCCCTCGCTGGCGGATGTCGTCTCCGCGCTAGACTGACCGCCACCGGACCGCAGCTCGCGGCATCCGGGCGCCGTCCCGATCGTGCCCGCGGATCCATCCGCCACGAGGCGCCGCGGCGTCCGCCCTGCCGCTCCTGGGCACGAGGGGGATCGCCGATGACCGAGCGGATCAAGATCACATACGCCACGCTCCGCAACAACAACGAGGAGCTTCACGCGCTCTACGAGGCGGGCGTCGTGCGCGCCCGTGCGCGCCTTGGCGCGTACCACCGAAACCTCGTCAACGGCGTCGGCCGCGACGGCACGGGCACATTCGAGCTTCGCTCGCCGATCGACGACCGGGTGCTCGTGGGCACGTTCGCCAAGGGGACCGCCGCCGACGCCCGCGACGCGATCGCGGCGGCGCGGGCCGCCCAGCCCGCCTGGCGCGCGATGCCGTGGCGGGAGCGCCTCGCCATCCTGCGGCGCGCCGCGGAGCTGATCTCCGAACGGCAGATGGAGTACGCGGCCAGCATGGCGATCGAGGTTGGCAAGAACCGCCTCGAGGCACTCGGCGAGGTGGAGGAGGCGGCCGATCTCCTGCGCTACTACGCGGATGTCTTCGAGCGCAACGACGGCTACGACCACCCGATGGACAACCTGGGCGATCCGGCGGTCCACACCCGCTCGATCCTTCGCCCGTTCGGGGTCTTCGCCGTCATCAGCCCGTTCAACTTCCCGATGGCGCTCGCCGCGGGCCCGACGGCGGGCGCCCTCGCCGGCGGCAACACCGTCGTCTTCAAGCCTGCCTCGGCCGGCGCGATGACCGGCTCCCTGCTGGCCGAGGCACTCTCGGACGCGGGCATCCCCGCGGGCGTCTTCAACCTGGTCATGGGACCGGGCGCGACGGTGGGCGAGGAGCTCCAGGTCAACCCGGGCGTCGACGGGATCGTCTTCACGGGTTCGTTCGAGGTCGGATTCGCGCTCTACCAGCGTTTCTCCACCCGGTTCCCGCGGCCCTGCATCGTGGAGATGGGCGGCAAGAACCCGGCCATCGTCACGGCGCGAGCCGACCTCGAGGAGGCCGCCGAGGGGATCATGCGCTCGGCCTTCGGCTACGGTGGCCAGAAATGCTCCGCCAACAGCCGGGTGTACGTGGAGCGGCCGGTCCGTGACGAGCTCGTCCGCCTGCTGGCCCAGAAGACCGAGAAGGTCACGATCGGGGATCCGATGGAGCGGGAGAACTGGCTTGGCCCGCTCATCGACGCGAGCGCCGTGCAACGCCACCAGCGGGCCGTCGCGGAGGCACGCCGGGACGGCCGTGTCCACGTGGGAGGCGAGACCCTGACCGAGGGAGATCTCGGCCACGGCTTCTACGTCGAGCCGACCGTGGTGGAGGTCCCGACCGCGCACCGGCTCTTCCAGGACGAGCTGTTCGTCCCCCTGACCGCCGTCGCCGCGGTCAATTCACTCGACCAGGCCATCGAGCTCGCGAACGAGAGTTCGTTCGGCCTGACCGCCGGCGTCTACAGCGAGGATCCGGCCGAGGTCGAGCAATTCCTCGACCGGATCGAGGCGGGCGCCGTGTACGTGAACCGGCGCGCCGGCGCCACGACCGGCGCGTGGCCGGGCGTGCAGCCGTTTGGCGGCTGGAAGGCGTCGGGCAGCACCGGCAAGGCCGGCCTCTCGATGTACTACCCGGCCCAGTTCCTGCGCGAGCAGAGCCACACCATCGTCGATTGACCGCCGCCGGGCCCGTGCAGCCCGGCTATACTCGCCGTATCCAGTCTGCATACTTTCTATGCGTTCAGGCTCCGGTGCCCTTCCGCGGCCGAATGCCCGTTGTCGCCGGAGGTGCACGATGAGCCACGTGGCGGTCCGCGGTGTCGATCCAGTCGGCATCACCGCGGTCCCGGACGCCGGGTTCGATGCGCCCCACCTCGTGACGGAGCTTCCGGGCCCGAAGGCCCGCGCCCATATCGCGTTCGACGAGCGCTACACCTCTCCGTCGCTGCCGCGCGCCTACCCGATCGTGCCCGTTCTCGGTCGCGGATCGGTCATCCAGGACATCGACGGGAATCGGTTCCTGGACTTCTGCGCCGGGATCGCGGTGAACGTGACTGGGCACTGTCACCCCCGGGTCGTGGCGGCCATCCAGGAGCAGGCGACGCAGCTCCTCCACTACAGCGCCTCCGACTTCTACCTGCCGATCTACGCCCAGCTCGCGGCCGAGCTTGAGCGGATCGCGCCCATCCACGGCCCCAGCCGCGTGTTCCTGGGCAACTCGGGCACCGAGGTCGTGGAGGCGGCGATCAAGCTGGCTCGCTATTCGACCGGTCGCCCCTACGTGGTCAGCTTCCTGGGCGGCTTCCACGGGCGCACGTACGGGAGCGTCAGCCTCTCGGCTTCCAAGGCGAAGTACCATGCTCACTTCGGCCCCCTGCTGCCGGGTGTCCACCACGTGCCATTCGGGTCGGCGGGCCTCGACGAGCTCGAGCAGCGCGTCTTCCAGCGACTCGTGCCGGCCAGCGAGGTCGCGGCGATCATCGTCGAGCCGATCCAGGGCGAGGGCGGCATCCAGGTCCCGGACGACGAGTTCCTGCCGAGACTGCGCCGGATGTGCGATCAACACGGGATCCTGCTCGTGGCGGACGAAGTGCAGAGCGGCATGGGCCGGACCGGGAGGATGTGGGCCATCCAGCACTGGGGCGTCGAGCCGGACGTCATCCTGACCGCCAAGGGCCTCGCCTCCGGGATGCCGATCGGCGCGCTGATCGCCAAGGCGCACCTGATGACCTGGTCGGCCGGAGCCCACGGATCGACGTTCGGCGGCAACCCGGTGAGCTGTGCGGCGGCGCTGGCCACGATCGCCCTCCTTGAAGACGGGCTGATTGAGAACGCGGCGGCCCGGGGCGCGCAGATCATCGCCGCGCTGCGTCCCCTCGTGACTGCCTACCCGGACCAGGTGCGGGATGTTCGCGGGAAGGGCCTGCTGGTCGGGGTCCAGTTCGACTCCGGCGCGACGGCGGCCGCCGTGGAGCACGCGGCGTTCCAGCGCGGGCTGATGGTGCTGACGGCCGGCGATGACGTGGTCCGCATGTCGCCGCCGCTCGTGATCACCGAGCCGGAGACGGCCTCGGGCTGCCGGGTCTTCGCGGAGGCCGTCGCCGCCGTCGTCGGCCGCTGAGGCCCCCCGATGTCCGCCTCCAAGGTCGCCACGATGCGCGACGCCATCGCCGCGCTCGTCCATGACGGCGATACGGTCGCGATCGAGGGCTTCACCCACCTGATCAGCTTCGCCGCCGGTCACGAGATCATCCGGCAGCGCCGCCGCGACCTCGTGCTGGCCCGGATGACGCCCGACCTGATCTACGACCAGATGGTGGCGGCAGGGGTCGCCCGCAAGCTGATCTTCAGCTGGCTCGGCAACCCGGGGGTCGGCGGCCTGAACGCGATCCGGCGCGTCACCGAGGGTGAGAACACCTCCCTGGAATTGGAGGAGTACAGCCACTTCGGGATGGTGGCGCGCTACACGGCAGGCGCGGCGAACCTCCCCTTCATGCCGATCCGGTCCTACTTCGAGAGCGACCTGCCGAGCGTGAACCCGCTCATCCGGCCGATCGCAAGCCCCTACGGCGATGGCACGGTCTATGCTGTCCCGCCGCTCAAGCCGGATGTCACGGTCATCCATGCCCAGCGCGCGGATGCAGCCGGCAACACGCAGGCCTGGGGCCTCCTCGGCTGCCAGAAGGAGGCCGCGTTCGCGGCGCGGCGGGTGGTCGTGGTCGTCGAGGAGCTGGTCGACGAGGCCGTGATCCGAGCCGATCCCAACCGCACCATCGTGCCCGGCATCGTTGTCGATGCCGTCGTGGTGGAGCCGTGGGGAGCCCATCCGTCCTATGTCCAGGGACGCTACGACCGGGACAACCGCTTCTACCGGGACTGGGACCCGATCAGCCGGGACCCGGCCGCCACGGAGGCGTGGCTCCGCGAGTGGGTCTACGACCTCGATGGCCGCGCAGCATACGCGGACAAGCTCGGCCAGGAGCGTCTTCGCGCGCTCCGGCCCAGCGGTTCCGCGCCATCGGGCGTGGTCGACTACGGGGAATACCGCTGATGGATGCGGACCACCGGGCGGGAGCGGCGGCAGGGGCCGCCTTCTCGAAGTCCGAAATGATGATCGTCGCCGCCGCCCGGGAGCTTGCCGGCCAGCGCGTCTGCTTCGTCGGCGTCGGCCTCCCGAACATCGCGGTGAACCTCGCCAAGCGCACCGTGGCCCCCGAGATGGAGCTGGTCTACGAGGCAGGCGTCTTCGGGGCCCGTCCGGCGCGTCTCCCACTCTCCATCGGCGACCCGACCATCGTCACCGGTGCGACCGCCGTGACGAGCATGTGGGAGCTGTTCGCCTTCTACCTGCAGGGCGGCCTGATCGACGTGGGATTCCTGGGCGCCGCCCAGATCGACCGGTTCGGGAACATCAACACCACCGTGATCGGGGACTACGCCCGACCGAGGACCCGGCTGCCCGGGTCGGGTGGCGCCTGCGAGATCGCCATCAACGCGCGCCAGATCTTCGTGATCATGCGCCAGTCCGCGCGCTCGTTCGTCGACCGGATCGACTTCCGAACGTCGCCGGGGAACCTGGGCGGCGCGGAGAAGTCGGATCGGATCCGGCGCGAGCAGGGCTGGCTGGGCCGCGGCCCGTCCGTCGTGGTCACGGACCTCGGGATCTGGCACTTCGACGAGACCGGCGAGATGCGCCTCGACTTCCTGCACCCGGGCGC
>CAWEBD010000093.1:0-5573 GCA_963806435.1 uncultured Bacteroidota bacterium | reverse complement strand
AACATCATCGGCGACCTTTCCAATACGGAGCGAGTGTTAGTCGGTTTAGACCTCATAGAACGCAGTGCGCTAATGGGTAAGCAATAATCCGCCAGGGCGGATAAGAATCAAAGTCCAAATAAAATCCAACAAAGGAGAAAGTCATGAGTAAAGGCCAGGACCGAAAAAAGGGTTCCAAGAAAGAACCGGCAAAAACCAAGGACGAGAAAAGGGCTGCTAAAAGAGAGAAGAAAAACGCAAAGAATGACCGCGGGCTCCTCAACGAATAAGACAGCCACAAGTTTGGATTAGGACGACCCGTTTGAGAACAGAGGACCGCCGAACGGATTATTTTGAATATTTGGAAACAGGGATAAAAGGGGGAAGACAACTCCGCGGCTTCGTTAGATAAGTTGTAACAGAAGAATCCGAGGGACGTTGATGTTGTTAAATCCAAGCCGTGTGAGATAATGAATGGCTGCAACACTCTCTGCGATGCCGATTGCTTTAAACAGATTACACGAAAGAACATTTCACGGAGATACACGGAGAAATTGCTGAGCGACACAGAGAAAGCGGATATTCTATCCTTCTCAGTGTAACTCCTTCTTCCTCTTCCTCCGGAGGCGGATCAGCCTGTGGCTGAGTGGCTCTCTGTGTAATGTCACTTTATTCAGTGAGAAGTAAGTGGATAGGATTGTCCATTTCACAGTAGATCAACTTACCTTCAAGATGTAGGATTCCCACCGGTAAATTACTTCGCCTTCTTCCATTTCGATTCAGTCTATTCATCAATTAGCGAATGACCCCATTCCATCAGCCTACCCAAGCGATGTAGTCCCTTTTTCATTCCTTTGCCTTACTGTGCGATCCCGAGTTTTTTCATATCATAGATCGTATTAAAAGGTGCCGTCAATTCAGGAATACATAGGATCGTTTTACTTATCAATGGATCGACGATCAATAGCACAATTGACGTTTTTGATGGAGACGGCTTATTGGGAAAGAGAAATTGCTGAATGGATACTCTTAGATATTGAAAGATGTAGCTGAAATGGAAGGCAAAAGTTCGGAGCGCTCGCAAGAGCAACACCACGAGGCGGAAATTGTCCCCGAAACATTTTCAGAGACTGTCCCCGATTCAATATTCAACAGGTTCTTCCTGGAGGTGTCTTCGCTTGCAACATTTACCTTACGCTTTTTCAAGGAAGTGTTTAAACCGCCGTATGAGTTTAATGAACTGATCAGCCAGTCGTTTCTGATCGGTTACAAGTCTGTTTCCTTGGTGGGCATTACGGCGTTTATAATGGGGCTCGTGCTTACCATCCAGTCAAGACCCACGCTGGCAAAGTTTGGAGCGGAATCATGGCTCCCTGCGATGGTGGCGGTTTCAATTATACGGGAAATCGGCCCGGCGATTACCGCACTGATCTTCGCCGGAAAGGTTGGATCGGGAATCGGAGCGGAGCTTGCGTCAATGAATGTAACCGAACAGATCGATGCGATGCAGGTGTCAGGCACCAACCCGTTCAAGTTCCTCGTTGTTACGCGGGTACTCTCTGCAACACTTATGCTTCCGCTCCTGGTGGTTTTGGCCGACGCCTTTGGTTTGTTTGGGTCCTTTGTCGGCGTGAACGTACAGGGGCACGTAAGCACCTACCTATTCTTTTCGCAGGTATTTCAGAGTCTTCAATTCCAGGATTTGTTCCCGGCGGTCGTCAAAACGTTTTTCTTCGGATTCGCAGTCGGAATAATTGGAAGTTATAAGGGATATAATTCAAGTGAGGGAACCGAAGGAGTCGGGAAGGCGGCCAACTCAGCCGTAGTGTTCGCGTCGCTGATGATTTTTATCATCGATATGGTAGCGGTGCAAATTACAAGTCTGTTTCAATCCTAGATCGGGCAACGTCAAAAATGACAACTGATACGCGCGCCATAAAAACCGGACACGACGACAAACAGGGTGGGCTTGCTGTCGTTGAGATGGAACATGTTACGAAGTCTTTCGGGAACAATCATGTACTGCGGGATATTAATCTGGTGGTACACAAAGGAGAAAGCCTCGTAATACTTGGGCAATCAGGAACGGGCAAATCGGTACTCATAAAATGCATCGTCGGATTAGTCGACCCCGATGATGGTAAGCTCGTGATACTCGGGCAGGATGTTTCCGAACTCAAGAGTAAGGAGCTTATCGAATTACGCAAGAAGATAGGCTTCCTTTTTCAAAGCGGTGCCCTCTATGATTCGATGACGGTGAGGGAAAATCTTGAATTCCCGCTTAGGAGACAGATACGTTCAACACCCAAAGAGACAATAGACTCGCTGGTAAAAGAGGCGATGCGAAATGTAGGGCTTGCTGAATCGATCGATATGACGCCATCAGAACTCTCCGGGGGGATGCGTAAAAGGCTCGGATTAGCCCGAACGCTGATTTTAAAACCCGAGATCATGCTCTATGATGAACCTACAACCGGACTTGATCCCATAACATCGAAAGAAATAAGCAAACTCATCCTGGAGGTGCAAAAGATCTATGATACATCTTCCGTCATTATCACGCACGACATTGACTGCGCCAGGCGCACGGCAAACAGAATCATAGTGCTTAAAGACGGGATATGTGCCGCAGAAGGATCGTATGCCGACCTCGCGAGTTCGGAAGATACGTGGATAAGATCGTTTTTTGAATAATGAGGATGTTGCCGAATGGATTCAATGGACATAAAGGTGGATTTTCCGCTCAATAATTCTTCGCAAGTATGCGGGATCCCGCACCGCGTGCCGCGGTATCCGCGACAAGGCGGGACTTCCATCGCTTCACTCCCTCAGAATGAGATGACCAAGCGGCTGTTGTCATTCAGAACGAAACCTGTCTGCGCGGAGCCTGACTACGCGAAACGCTTCGTGTTTACGCAACGAAGTGCGCTTCAACACGCAGGCGTGCAGGTAGTCCGCTTCGGCGAAGGCAGGCGAAGTGTAGTGAAGAATCCATTCGGCAATACCTTCATGATACATCGGACAAACTGTATGAGCAGATAAGATGAAAAAAGATACCGGTAATAAGATCAAGCTGGGAATATTTATTTCCCTCGGAATAGTGGCGTTCATCCTGGGAATATATTTTATCGGCCAGAGGCAGCAATTATTCAGGAGCACATTTCACGTAAGCGGAGTGTTCCAGGATGTCGGCGGTCTCCAGGAAGGTAATAACGTGCGGCTGTCCGGAATAAATGTGGGGACGGTGGAAAACATCAGTATGGTCAGCGATACTTCCGTCAGAGTAGATATGCTGGTTGACGAAAGCACCCGAAAGTTCATAAAGAAAGATGCGGTCGCAAAAATCGGCACTGAGGGACTCATGGGGAATAGGATTGTAATCATAACCCCCGGGACAGGAGGAAAGGCGGAAATTGAAGACAACGATACCGTCGAAACAGTCCAGCCGATCAACTTGGATGAAATTCTGGCATCACTGAAAAACACCATCGATAATACATCCAGTATCACAAACGATTTGTCCAGGATCACAGGCAATATACAGTCTGGTAAAGGAACGATCGGAAGGCTGTTGATGGATCACTCCCTGGCGCAAAATGTGGAATCTACGCTGATCAATTTAAACGAAGGTTCAGTCGACCTGAAGCGAGGCCTGTCAGGGCTAAACATTCTTATAGGTGACGCGCAAAGCGGCTTCGCGCAAAATCTCGATTCCACGTTGATTAATTTAAAAGAAGGTTCAGCCAATCTAAGGCAGGGTTCAGCAGGACTAAGAAGTCTTATAGAGGATGCAAGGGGTAGCGTCGGACAAAATTTAGATTCTACGCTCATTAATTTAAAAGAAGGTACAGCCGGGTTTAAAATACTTATGGATAAGGCGAAAAGAAGCTGGCTGCTATGGGGGTTTTGATATGTAAAGAAGTCTGTCTCCTCCCTTCACTCTGTCTTGGGACACACTTCATCGAAGGGCGAAGTCTATTCAATCCCCCGCTAATGGGGCCATGTACGTAAAATCAAAAGGAGGGAATATCCATGATAAAAGGGATCTCGATCGCAGTTCTTGCCGGCGGCATTATTCTTCTGATATTAGGCATCAATGCGTATAACTCGTCCAGCTCGGACATCTCCCGGTTCTTCACCGGCTCAGCCACAGATAAGTCGGTATGGCTGTTAGTAGGCGGGATCGCCGACGCAGAAAAGAAGTTGTCCGGCCGAATTCGTGAATCTCCTTCAGGATCAGGATTTGTCCCGGAGATGAATCCTGAAATTCGTCCACAAGAATCCAGGCGAACCGGCTTGCGAGCGCGCTGGCGATATGAGGGTAAGAACGGACGAGACGGCCCGCATGATAGACGATCTCATTTAAAGTGACGTAGGCGTTCTCATCGAGCCACGCGCCCCATTCATTCTGAAGGTCTACCGGAAGCGTCCCCACCTGCGAAGGATGTCCGTCAGGTGTCCGCTGAATCCGCTCAAACTCATCGTATGCAAAACCCCCAAGGTCGTACTGTCGTATCAATTCCTTGGCCTTTTCTGAGTAAGCGTCGGCATCTGACGCAAGAATCGTGAAACCATTCCGCAATTCCTGGAGCAAGTGATGAAACGGGCGCAGAACGTTTTGCAGCGCGAATCCGTGGATAGTCGCGACTTCGTAGTAAAGATCCCTCACCACCGAAACAGGTCTCCCGAAGCCGGGCATCTATCTCATCGGCGGCTGCGTTGGTGTGCGTGATGCAGGCTATCCGTCGCGTAGTATCCCTGACCGATTCAATGCAATGCAGGAGTTTGGCAACGATGACGCGCGTCTTGCCACTGCCGGAACAGGACACGAGGCACACGTGCCCCGGTTCAGCAACTGCAGCACGCTGCTCATCCGTTAGGCGCATCTGCTATCAACCAGTTTAATGCGTCGCGAACGTAAACCGGCACTGAAGTCGCGGAGCCGACATGCTTCGAGACTACCTGGGCGAATCGCGCCTTACCAAATCTCCTGGCAGTCCGCAAAACGCCGTCCTTTCCTGGGTTGAGATTAGGCCGCGGTCCGGACGGCGACTTGCGCCTCCAAGCGTTGAAGTGTGTCCGTGACGCGAGCGGCACCGATCTCGCGGGTTGCGGCTCTGAGCTCAACCGCAAGAGTCCCCGGCAACGTTATCTCACGCTCGAAGGTGGTCTGACAGGTGAATACCTCAACATATTGACCGCGCAGCACGTTAGATCCTGGCGCGCCGCCGATGGCTCATCGTCCCCTTCTCGGCGGCTACGTTGGGATCGGCGTCGGAGGATTTTAAATCGCCATCGGTGAGGATTGCGCATTTTTTCTGAATGCCGCCAGGCCCGAAGAGCTTGGCGTAGGAGGCAAAGTGCGTACCAAATATCGGGACAATGGCGATGCCCTCCTCGTCGAGATCGATACCAGGACCTTTTTCACGAGCGGAGGTATGACAAACTGCTCCGCCGGCCCCTCGACGAGAAGAACTTTTCGGGCATAAAGAAGAGTGGACCGGGTTGCGTCAAGATATCTCTCAAGGTCGGCGACATCTCCTGCCGCTAAGGCGGGGATTGCTGTCGGTTTAGTAAACTATGAGTGGGTTTTC
>CAWEBD010000092.1:0-3797 GCA_963806435.1 uncultured Bacteroidota bacterium | reverse complement strand
GGATTGAGACCCTGCGGTGTCCATACACGCAACAAGGCAAAGCAGGACTCCGATGCCTCGCATGCCGATCATTGATCTCTTTACTCTTGCGTGTTCTGTTGTTTCTTGAAGTCTTCGTATTTCTTCACTTCGTCATCAAGTTCTTTGAACGTCTGTGTAGCTCTGAATCGCGTGTACATTTGATCGTTCTTCTTCATCTGGTCCATGAAAGCCTGGTTCGCCGCTCCGATCGGATATTCAACGAGGATATAGGCGCGCCACAGGTTTCCGTCCTTGCTGATCTTTTGGCTTTTCACGTGACTCCCATTGAGGGTTGTCGATACAACTGTCTTCTCGGCCTGCGTGAACATCTGCAGCAATTGTGCATCGTTGCCGGTTCCGGTCTCCTCCGTGAACCTCTTCTGGAGCCCTTGAATCCGGAGTTCGATCTGGCGACCGATGTCCGCTCTCCCTGCCGCGGTTGCCTTGTCGACCGCCAGCTGCATGTCTTGCGAGCTCTGGGTGTTGGCGGCATACAGGTAGTTAGGATCCTGCGGAGGATTCACGTACCAATCGGGGACATCCCCGGTGTCAGCCGTCTGCAGCCCCTTTGAGCCGCCGCAGCCTGCCATACCGACAGCAAAGAGAACTATCAATGCAAATGCGTACCTCATCTTTCAACCTCCTGTTGTTTTTGACAAGTGAATTAAAGTATAAGCGTATTGTTCAGTCAAAATGTGATGGCGAGGGCGAACGCCGGCCCGACGTAAGGAAGCCTGGGCAGTTCCACGCAAGGAAATCGAAGTCAGAGGGTTACCTGTGGTGGGAAAAAGTCCTGGATTCAATATTGAGTGCGGTCCGGGCAACCTGCCCAACCATTCCCAATAACCCGCAACACACAGCTCCCTTTCGCATACCTTGATTACTTACTGACGCCCGATTAGCCCTTCGGGCTAGAGAAAGTAATCTCCGGAGATTTTACATGCAATAGTCGCTCAATGCGCGACTCCGTGCAACATATCACCGCCGTCCCTGAGCACCAAATAGGATTTCCCGCAGCATCCGCAGCGAATCACCGGCACGATAACGCTCAAGAGACGATCCCGACCCTTTCTTCTGACGCGGGTCATCCTCCTTCCGCATCGGGGGCAAGTCGTCCCCTCCCTGACGGAAAAGATTTTTGAAATCACTCGTTGAACAGACATGGCTCCCTCCTCCTCTATAGTAAAAAGCCACGGCCATCGACTCACGCTCTTGCCTATATTTGTGACCCTCAACAGTAGTGGTCCCGGGCCATAAACGCGCGAAACTCTGGAAATTGGAGCCGACGGCTGATTCGGGCGTTGGGGTCGCTCTCCCTGCATCCCAACACCTAACGCTAGACTATAATTGTTTCCGAACTGAATTGCAACAAGGGTGGGGAAAAGCTTACTTATTACTTACGAAGTGAACTATCCGCCCGCCCGGCTATATACTCTCCTCCGCAGGCCGGGCAGAACTTTGCCGTCGGGTAGTATATCGGCGCGTAGCATTCGGGGCACTTCTCGAGAAGCCTCATACCGCACACTGAGCAGTAAATTTTGCCCGAATCGTGCTCCTCGAAGAAACCGCACGAGGGACAGAGCCTGAAACTCTGGTCGGTATTCTTCGCGAGGTCCTGATTTACACTCATCTACCGTTATCTCATCACATTTCATTAGTGTCGCTGAATTAATCGCTCCCGGCAATGGATGGCTAACCGCCGGACAGCCCCTCTCTCCGCGGCACGGTTACACGTCCATGGACATTCTAAGGAGCGTTACGTGAACTCGCGGGCGCCCATATTGTAAATCGAGCCCAACTATCATAGCTTTAATTCGAGGACACAGCATGCAGGAGCACCTACTCACGCCACGCATTTTCAAGCCCATCATTGCCAATCAATCAAGTGAATTTCTGAGTACGATCGAACGAGACCACCTTTATTCGAGCAAATCATTTTAGCATCGAAGGAAGCTTGCGCGTACCGAGGTATCGGAAACGCGGTGGGCGGCAGGCCGCGGCTGATCTCAGCCGCCACATACAAACTCAAGAACCACATCGGAGGTAATGAGCCATGAAATCCGCAGGATTAACTAAGTTGTGCTTACGCATTCTTCTTCTGCCAATCCTATTCATGATTCCGGCATTAAGAGCGCAAGAGTTGAATCCAAATCCCGAGATCTTTTCCGGTCTTCATTACAGATTCGTGGGCCCCGGCGGAAACCGGGTGACCGCGGTGGTCGGAGTCCCGGGAGATCTGAACATCTATTACGCCGGTGCCGCCTCAGGTGGGGTTTGGAAATCGGTCGACGGCGGAATTCATTGGACTCCAATATTCGATAAGGAACCCGCCCAGTCTATAGGTGACATAGCGATCGCCCCGTCGGATCACAACATCGTTTGGGTCGGTACGGGCGAGCCTTTCATCCGCAGCAACGTCTCCATCGGTGACGGTGTGTATAAATCCACCGACGCCGGAAAGACATGGAAACATATGGGACTGACAGAGTCAGGCCGCATTTCCAGGGTGGTCATCGATCCGAAAAATCCAGATATAGTCCTTGTCGCCGCGGAAGGCAACTGCTACGGACCCCAGCAGGAGAGAGGAATCTTCCGCACAACGGACGGTGGAAAAACCTGGAAACGAGTACTCTTTGTCAATGAGAACGCGGGCGCGTCGGATCTCTCGATGGACCCGGACAACCCACGCATCCTTCTTGCCGGGATGTGGCAGTATGTAATTCACACATGGGGGCAGGAAAGCGGCGGCCCTGGAAGCGGAGTCTGGATGTCGCGTGACGAAGGAGAAACATGGGAACATCTCACAAATGGACTGCCAAAACCCCCGGTCGGGAAGATCGCGGTCGGAATTGCGCAGAGTGACCCCAATGTAATGTACGCCCTGATAGAAACCGGCGGCAACGGACGCGGCTCGCTCTGGCGATCCGACGACGGCGGGAGCGAATGGCACGTCGTCAGCTATAACCGCATGTTGAACGAGCGCCCTCACTACTACACGAGGCTGATGATCTCGCCGGACAACGCCAACGAGGTCTACTTCCCTTCCAACGAGATATGGTACACGCTCGACGGCGGCAGAACCGTCTACCAGACTTACTGGGGCGGCGACAACCACACGATGTGGGCCGACCCCACGAACGCCAATCGAATGATGATAGGCTGCGACGTCGGACTCTTCATCTCCACCACGCACGGCAAGAGCTGGCACCACATTATCCTGCCGATAGGACAGATGTATCACGTCGCGGTGGACAACCAAATCCCGTACAATATATATGGTAACATGCAGGACGACGAGTCGGTGCGCGGGCCGAGCAACACTCGGACTTACGGAGGCATTCCGTCAAGTATATGGGCAACGACGGCAGGATGCGAATCCGGCTTTTCCTATCCCGATCCAGTCGACAACAATATCGTGTGGGGAAACTGCTACGCGGGAGAGGTCGACAGGTTCAACCTGAAAACAGGCGAGACACGGTCGGTCAGCCCATGGCCGAGTAAGTCGCTCGATTCACCCGCAGGTGTTTTGAAATACAGATGGAACTGGACGATGCCGCTTGCGATCGACCCGCTCCAACACAACACCGTCTATGTCGGGAGCCAGTACGTGCACAGGACAACCGACGCCGGGCAAAGCTGGGAGGTCATAAGCCCCGATCTCACTCTGAACGACCACAGCCACATGGGAAGTTCAGGCGGACTCACGCCGGATAACCTCGGCGTTGAGTATTGGGGAACTCTCACCGCCATAGCGGTGTCACCTATAAAAGAAGGTG
>CAWEBD010000091.1:0-28252 GCA_963806435.1 uncultured Bacteroidota bacterium | reverse complement strand
TGTAAATCCTGTGGAATGCTCAATTTAATTCCTCTTGGATGCAGTTGATGAACAAAGCCAGACGTAGATGGTTTCAAATGCTGGAATTGTGAGAAGATATCACCAATAGATGATGATGAAACATACCGAGACTTGCATTGTCTTCAAAATAATGAATCAGTACAAGAACACCTTGAAACTGAGGGTTTCATTGAAGATGGAAAACAGAACGTTTATTAAAGGAGTATAAAATGTTTTACAAAGTAGTTAGTTCATATCAACGTAAACTTGTATCAGCATGTACTAAAAATCCATGTAAAGTACGATATGTAATAAACAAATGGACTAAACCGCATCCAAAATTGCCAAATTCTAAATTATTTATTTTTGACTCTTTTGATGCTACTCAATGTTATATATGGGATAATAGCTTAGCTTATCCAAAAATTTATGAATGCGAAGCTAAAAATCCTACTAGATGTACAGAAAAAAAGATTTTCCCATTATGGGCATTTTATGCACCTAAACCATATAATGAATACAATATAAGTAAAGGTTTTGCAGAATATTGGAAAGATAAAAATTCATTAAAACTATATTTTCCAATCAGATTAAATCAAGTAAGTGTACCAAAGGGAACTTATTGGTGTAATGAAGTTATGATTACTAAAAGAGTGAAATAACTGATTATACATTAAGGATGCAAAGAAACGGTTTAGAATACACAAATATTATACGCAGGGCATGTTTAGGAATATTACAAAATGGACACATTGGTAAATGGACAGAATATTCTAAATATATAGAATTTGAATGTGCACATTGTGGCTCTTTTTCAATTATTAAACAAATAAAAATGATCAAACTATCAGGTGATGCACATATTGTAGTTTGTACTAAAAAATCTTAATAATTTCCTCTTGACAAATGTACATAGTGATGGTATAATAGATATATAGAAAGTGAGATACTATGATTAAGTATGAAGAGCATTCTATGGGTCATAATCACTTGATGTGTTGTGAATATTACCCTGATAAGAACTCAGCAGTACGACGACAAGAAGAATTAACTGCTGCTTTATGTCGTTCAGTATTTATACAATACAAAAAGAGTTGAAAACTAGTGAAGGTGTATATAGTGAAACTTGGTTTGTTTATTATTATGCTAGGAAAAATGATTAATAGGAGAATGTTAACTTGCGATACTTACTTATCTTAGGTGTTATCTTATTTTCTTTTGTACTTTCAGGTTGTAATAGTTGTAAGATTAGGTTAACTGAACCACAACTGATGAAAGGTTCTGATTCTGAACCGCTGGAAATTGATACAACTAGACCTGATGATTTTAATGAACGAATGCGAGAAATTTGTCCACTTTAACCTTGACATTATGTGATACGATGGTATAATACAACTAAGGAGATTTTGAACTATGAAGACCTTTCTCATTGAAATCAAGTCTGGCAAAGAAGTACTTTATTCAGTAAATCTCAAAACCCAAACGGCTGAAACTGCCAAGACTTGGGGTGAGAAGTGGGTAGAAATTAATCATTACCAAGGTGAAAATCCTCGTATTGTTGTGACTGAAGTTGTAAAGGCAATTGTAAAGTAATATAGCGGGAGGCTTTTTAGGAGTGGTCTTCTGGTTTGGCTCATACCCAAACAAATGTGGTTCGATTCCACATCCCGCCACCATATAAGGAATTATAATTATGAAACGTTGGCTTCTTGAATGTACAGAATATCCAATATTAAATATATTTTTTAAAACTCGAAAAGAAGCACGTAAGCGTTGCGAAGAAATTAAAAATCATTGGCACATCAAACCCACTATTACAAAATATATTGAAGCACCAAAAACACCTAAGCCGAAATATCACAAAGATGGTTTTAGATATTTTGAACTTCCATTAATTTCAGGAAGAGTTATTATTTACAGAGCAAATAAGGAAACTGTTGAATTTAGTACTGAAGCTAATCATTGGCTACGTTCTGATAATTATAAAAATTTAAAACAACTAATTTCTCGTAGTGCTGTTGAAGAAATTACAAATAGGATGTAAATTATGACCTATGAAGAAGCTTTAGACAATTGTATCTTTCGATACCTATCTGGTTCTCATGCGTATGGGTTCAATACCTCTGAATCTGATACTGATTATCGTGGTGTATTTATTGCCCCATTGAAGTATGCTTTTGACTTATTCCAGACTTCTTTCATGGGTCAAGGTTCTATTGCTAACCTGATTAAGAATGCTGAGAAAGCAGTTGAGCTAGGCGAATATGCTGCTGCACAAGAAATGCTCAAACAAGCTCAAGAAGTTGACAATGGTGACCTGAACTTTTCTGTTGGTACTGTCAGAAATCCTAAAGATGATGAAGAGTTACAAGAGCTTCGTAAATTCTTAAAACTTGCTGCAAATTGTAATCCTAACATCATTGAATTTTTGTATATTGATGATGATGCCAAGACTAAGGATGGTATTCCTTTAATTACTGATATTACTCCTGTCTGGCGTAGGATACGTGAAAATAGAAATATGTTCTTATCAAAGAAAGCAAAATTTACGTTTTCAGGTTACGCGATTGCACAACTTAAGAAAATTAAAGCACATAGGGGATACCTGCTTAATCCCAAAGGAAAGCCAAGTCGAAAAGACTATGACCTTCCTGAAGAAACTCAAATTCCTGCAAATCATCAAAATGCTCTACTATCTATCCCTGATGAATATGCGTCGGCTGAGTGGAAAGATATTGTAATTCGTGAGAAACGGTATAGACAAGCACTTAATGATTATCGTGCATATAAAAAATGGGAAGATGAACGCAACGAGAAGCGTAAACTATTGGAAGCTAAATGTGGTTATGACTGTTACACAGAAGAAACTGAGTTTTTGACTGAGCAAGGCTTTAAAAAATTTGCTGATATAGCAAAAGAAACAAAACTGGCAACATTTAATACAAACACATTTAAGGTTGAATATCATAATTATATTGACAAATTTAGTGGAATATTTACGGGAAATCTATATAATTTGTTTGGAAATCATGTAGATGTTCTTGTAACTCCAAACCATAGGTTATTCTCAAAAGTTGAACGAAAAAGTAAAAAATCATATAACTGGCATTTAGACCAAATTTCCACCCTTCCTGACACTTTTGAAATTTTAAGAGATACCCCCAAAAACTAAAAATTACTGTGAACAGCAATATTTTACTAATCCTATTATTACAAAAAAAGATTACTTAAGTCTTATGGGTTGGTATCTTTCTGATGGCGCGATAGAATTTAGAAATAATAAAGCTAGAGCAATTAGAATTTCTCAAAAACTCGATGGTAAACTTTATAATGACGTGAGAAAATTTTATCACAGGTATAAGCACAAATTAAAAATTGGTTTGTATAGGTATAAACGAAAACCAAATAGCTTAAATCCTAACACAATTACTGAGGTTACTCTAGTTGTCTTTGATAAGGAAATAGTCAGTAAGCTTTTTACTGATTGTGATTGCCGAGAAAACAAACACATTCCTCAATGGATTTTTAATCTAACTAAGACCAGTTTTGATGTTTTACTAAAAGCATTGATGCTCGGAGATGGTACAATCAGTAGACCAGACAACAGTGAAATTTATTATAGCAAGGAATTTCAACTAGCCTCAAATGTACAGGAATTAGCCTTTTTATCAGGTTATGAAACCAGTTTATATGGTCCTTATAGTTATGAACGTCCAAATTATCCTTATAGCCATTTTATGTATCAAGTTCATATAAATAAAACAAGAAAGCAATTTAAAAAATTGATGCGACGTAATGTAATAAGCAAAAATGTTGAAAATAAAAATATTGTTTGTTTCACTACTCCCACTGGAACACTTATTACAAGGTATAACGGGCATATAGGATTGCATGGTAATAGCAAACATGCAGTACACTTAATTAGGCTTTGCCGCATGGCAGAAGAAATTATGCGTGATGGAATTGTCTTAGTGCAACGTCCAGACGCTGCTGAACTTTTTAATATTCGCCAAGGCAACGTACCATATGATATTATTGAAGAATATGCAGACACTATGGATGCTAAACTCGATGCTCTATATAAAACTAGCACTCTACGAGATAAGCCAGACCATAAAGGAATTCAGAATCTATACAAGGATATTTGCAAAGAGTTCTATGGAGTTAAACTATAAAATCGGCGGGTAGCTCAGAGAAAGAGTACCACTAAACAAAGTGGAGGTCGCAGGTTCAATTCCTCGCCCCGCCGACCAATTTTATGAAACCATATAGAAAATTTGGCACTATCTTTCAAATCCGATGGAAAGAGGCAATGGGAAGACCAGAATGCCCATATCTCTACCGTTGGACATTAATACTACTTGGTTTCTCAATTCGTATTCATCATTGGATTCGTTCAGACGATAAACGCTACTTTCATGACCATTCATGTGATTTTTTGTCAATTATCCTAAAAGGACATTATACAAATGTCACACCAAATGGTATATTTCCAGTTAAAGCAGGTTCCATATGGTATTCTAAAGGTGATAAAAGACATTATTTAGATATTCCACAAGGTGGAGCATGGACTATTTTATTCTGTACAAGACCTTATAGAAAATGGTACTTCTGGATTACAAGAAAAAAAGAAACTCAGACCATTAGAATATTTTCATAGATATAAAATTCCTCCTTGTGATTGTCAATAATTAGATTATAAAGTGTAGGATGAGGATTCCTGCACCTTGAGAAAATTTGGTCTTGAATTTGAATTTTCTACAAAAATTGATATTGTTACAAAAAAATTAAAAAGATTTCTTAAACCTAATGAAGTAGATATTACAGATAGATACCATAAATCAATAAATAATAAAAAATGGCACATAAAGGCAGATGTTTCCACAGAATCGGAAGTAGCTACTCCTGTTAGCACTCTCCGAAATTTGGATAATATCTGTGATTTTATAAAATTCACTAAATGTAATAAGTTCAAAATTACAAGAAAAGATGGACTTCATATACATATACAAGTAAAAGGAATATCATTACGTAAACTTGTAGCAAGTTGGTTATGTTTGGAAAATACATTTTTTACTCTAGTCCCCAAATATAGACGAACCAAAGAACATTGTCAATCATTATGGGATATGTGCAAAACTATGTATATTAATCCCAAGACTTGCAGGGTTGAGGATGCTTTAGAAACAGCCTTAGAACACGCAGCAAACCACCATATAGCATTCTCTACTGAAAGATATGATGGTAAGACGCATACTGTTGAAATTCGTATTGCAGAAGGCTCTAATGACGTTAATTTTATTAAAGCTTGGATATTGTTCTGTTTAGCATATATAGAATGGTGCAAAAAGCAACGTTTAAAAAACTTATTACAACGAGATAGAATTAGCTTAAAAGAAGCACTAAAGGAATTTGATATCACTAATGAAACTAAAAAAGCTATAATAAAAAGATTTAAAAAATTTAGAAAAAAGACTTGACAAATACCTAACTATGGTGTATAATTCTATTAAGCGATTTTTTGCTTTGCTTCTCGTAATCTACGTTCGGCATACTTGTTAGCACAATCAGATGGTAAGAATGTGGCAAGAACTTGACTACGTAATTTGTCATAAACTACTACCATATCCTTACCCTTATAATAAACTTGCCAGATAGTTACTCTATTAGAACTCTTATATAGGAAACAAGCTTGTCCATGTCTAATTATACTAGCAATCTGATTTAGATTATCCCTGTTTAACTCCAAACCAATACGGAAGCACCGGCGGTAATCTTCCCTCCTGAGAGTTGGGCTTTGAAGGGGACCGCAAGCGTTCCAACATCCAGTCCCGACAGCACCTTGTAGAATTCCTCAGGTAAATCTTCCACCGGAACCTGGTAAAGGTCTCCCTCCACCACGCGTGGAAAATCGGGCGCGTTCGTCTGGGCCGAAGCAGGGTTCACCGAAAGCATCCTGATATCTTTGGTTATCTGTGCCTCTGAAGTACTCTTCACTTCGGTGAAAGTCACGAAGATCTTCTGTTCCGCGGCGCCGGTCTTGCTCACAAACATGAAGTGCGAGCCGGCAGGGGCCACAGACGGCTTGTTGCTTGGCTGGCCTGTTTCGTCAATCCGGTAGAACACTGCGCGAGCGAACTTCAACTTGTAGATACTGGATAATTGTGCTTGAGCAACTCCCGTCAAACCTAAAATGGACATCAACAATGTTAATTGGAATGTTCTTACAGGCATTTACTTAATTCTCCTCTCTTTTCGGTCCTATGGTTTGTGCAGGTTACTCCGGTAAAAGATTTTGTACCTGCGGCCTGGGTTTCCTTCGGGAGGGCAGGGTGAGCGCCGCACCGATACGTTGAAACTTTCGGCCGCAGGTCAAGCTGCAATTGACTCCCAAGCTCTCCCACAAAGCTTCTTCGGAACGCCTTCACGAATGGCGATGCTCGGTACCACAATGATGAATTTCTTGAAACCGTAAGTCTTGTTTAGTTCGTAGATCGTGCGAAGATAAACGTAGGCCTTACCTGTGCCGGTCTCCATCTCCACCGAGAAATTCAGCCCCATGAGCTTGCTGGATTCCTCTAATCCGTTTCTCTTCTGGACACCCTAGACGTTTCTGAGTATCTCCCGCTCGGTAAGCCTGACTGCGTTGCCGACGCCGTTCTCCGTGAAAGCAAGACTCGAATCTCCTTGCTGGAGCGAGAACTCGTAATCGCCCGTGCTGAGAGGCTGACCTTCGAATAAGTCAACCACAGAGTGGATCGCCCGTATCTGGAAGTCCCGGTGCGGGTGGGATTGGAGTTTCACAGCCTATTTAAACTGTTTCAGCACACTCGCGGATCGCCGATAAGCTTGTAGCTCGTACGTGAGACGCAACGCAATTTGCGGCTCACGAAACGTCACATATGAGCCGCTAAGGTTTCAGGAGTCTGATGAGCTTGGTGAACCCGTACACGCTCGGCGCGGTTCCCTTTCCTTTCGAAACAAAGAAGATAACCTTGGCTTCTTCGAGCTGCTGCAGGATACGATTAGCCGTCGCTTTCGGGATCCTGGACTCCGCTGCAAAATCCGAACTTCGAAAGACCGGCTTGCTGAAGAGATAGTCGAGGACTCGAATTGAATACTGCGACCTCGTGACTACTGCAATCCTCTCCTTCTTCTGCTCGTACAGAGAATGTATAGACTTCACCTTCCCGGTATTCACCTTCGACTGTTCCGCAACTCCAGTCAGGAAATATTCGATCCATCCCTCCCAGTCATTGCTGCCCGAGACCTCCTGCAATTTCCGGTAGTATTCCTCCCTGTGCATTTCGAAATAGGCGCTCTGGAAAAACATGGGGAAAGACAGCGCTTTCTTGAAGTACAAGAAGGTCGCAAGGAGGATCCTGCCCAGCCTGCCGTTGCCGTCGAGGAACGGATGGATCAGCTCAAACTGCGCGTGTACAATTGCCGCCTGCACGAGAAAGTCTTTGTCATCAGTGTGAATATACTTCTCCAAATTCCCGAGATGACCGATAATCTTCTCGGGGGTCGGAGGGACGAATGTGGCCGATGCCATAACGGACCCTGAAGGTCCGATCCAGTTTTGCACTCTCCGGTAGTTCCCCGGATCCCTGTCCTTGCCTCGAACTCCGTTCATCAAAATCTTGTGCATCTCACGCAAAAGGCGAAGGCTCAGCGATATCCTGTCAAGATTTTCCGAGCCAAATTGAAGAGCCTTTCTATAGTTAATTACCTCCTGGATATCGGCAAACTTCGGCGATCCCTCATCGGGAAAGGCTTCAAAACGAAGCACCTCATCAAGCGTTGCCTGCGTTCCTTCGATCCTGGAAGAGAGAACGGCCTCCTGGGTAATCATTGTCCGGAGGAGTAGCATTGGATTGCGCAGGGTCTGAAGGAGTGCGTCGAAACGTGCGACCTCGGCGTTTGCTTTCCCTACAAGGTTCACAAGCCTCGACCAGTCGAGATTCTCGACGGGCAAATCGCGGGGGATATAAGGCTGTGCCATGTTAGCTCCTGAGTGACTTTCTAACAGTAAAGATACTTAATCAGTCATTTCAGACAAAGCTGGCAGGGGCCCCGCGAAAGGGGGGCGTTTCTCTTTGCCTGAAGACCGCACCATTATTCGCCTCCAGGTCAATCGTTCCGCCCCGAAAAACCTTTGGACATCATTTTCAAAATCTCAAGAACATCCGGTACTCGGTCGATTCTGTTGCGTCCCCCAAGCTCCGCGACCGTTAAACTGTCTCAGGGATAACGTGCATGAGTTCAACTCCTGCACCGCTTCAGGAATTGGAGGTGGTATGACGGAAGGAAAGCACATGCGATGAAATGCCTCTTTGGGAACCACTGTATCGCTTCAGTCGCTCGCGGCTGCGGGATAAGTTGGGCGATATACCCACTGCGCGCACTACGTCGCCGGCGACGCGAAATCGGCAAAAAGAAGGAACAATGCTAAGTGACCAGGATAGACAGGATTGTCAGAGGCTTCGATACAAAGGCTGTCCGCCGCACGCTCCGCGGCAACGAGATCGTAATCGTAAATCAGTTTAAGAATCGATTCATAACGATTGGCTTCAGAATATATCTTTTGATTATTGGCCGCTCGAAGAGGAACTGTTATCGAAAGGCACATAACACAGGAGAGGAGAACTGCGATAGAAGAGGACGTGTTCATTATTCCTTGTTCTCACAGATGAACTAATGACCCGCCGAGGATCCGACCACTATCGAGGTAATGGAATGCCCGCGCGTGTCTTAAAGACTCGCCGGACCGTAAACACTGTAGTACGGTATGTCAATATCAGGAGCATAACAAGGACGGTAGTCGGTAGAAAGATATCAGATAACCAGTGAACCATTTCCGAAAAGCCACCGCCCTGCACCCCGAGTTTAAGACGCCTCTCGCAAAAGCCGATAAAGCCGCCGGATAGTCCCGAAACATGACGGCAAACTTCAACCAAGTTCACCGAAGAAGAACAAAAAGAATATGTTGCTCACAATTGCGTAGGCAAAGAGGAGGTACCTGGTTCGACTCGTCAGCTGGAACAACTGGGGTCGACTGTCACCGGTGTTCTTCGCGAATCTCCGCAGGAATTGACTCAGAATAAGGCCCGCACGCTTCCGAAGATTCGGCAGACCGATCAGGTCTGAGACTAACCAGTAGCCATCAAATCGAAACAGTGGGTTCAGTGAAGTCAGACGAGGAGAAGGTAAGGAGATAAATTGCGTAGATGTAAATCAAGTCACCCGATGCAAGATAAATCACGTAAAGCATCGGAAGGAGGAGACTCTGGAAATAAATGCCCGCGATGTCTACCGTTGCCCGCTCGTTCCGCTTCAGCTTCCAGACGTCCGTTACGTCGGTGTAGAACACGGGAAAGTACAGATAGAGACCGATTCCGATCGCCCCCGGCTTCGCGCCGAAATGGTAGCAGGCCGAGGAGTGCCCAAGCTCGTGCACAAAAGTGGCAATGAAGAAGACGACGTAAATCCCGGCGAGATGTCCGATGTCGAGTGAGGCGAAATCAAACTGCGGTCGAGCGGCCAGTAGATAGAAATAAAGAAGAAACAGCCCGGCGAGAATCAGTCCGGAAGACAAAACTGCCGGGTAGAATAATACATGGAGCCGGTTCGTGACGGGACGAAGGACTCTCTGTGACAGCAACGGCAGCTTAACATAGAGATAGGATGCCGGTTTCTTGCCCTCCCTGAGAAATCCATCCCCCGCCACGATCCGATTGGGCACGAGATATACCGCGACGATTCTCGCGACCTCCTCCCCTGAGATGCTCCGTTCGATACTCCCTGCAAGTTCCTTAGCTATCTGATCGATAGAGTGTTCACCATCTATCATCTGTATAATGCGACAAATGGTTTCCGAGACCTCAAACTGTCGGTTCTCGGCCGTCTTGACAAGATACTTCTGCGTGAGCGACGCGGTATCAATGGGAATGACTTCAACCGGCTCTAAAAGGCGCGGGATTTCACTCGATTGAAACATGCTCATTTCTCTTCTTCCGATCGGCGGTTGACAATTGGACAGCCAACTTCGCCAGCGCCTTCACCACGAATGCCGTCGTGATGGTTTCACTTCTGTAAATGATGTCTTTGTTACCAATAAACATTTTGATGAACGGGCTTTGTCTCCATGAACCAGTGGACTTCTGTACTTGCCCAAGGTAATTGACGGCCCGTGTTATGACATCTGAGCCTACACCCAATCCGGCGTCTTCTATGAAGCACAGGCTTAGAATGGCAAGCGCGGTACTCAGAGGATCGCCCTCTTTTCCACCCCAGCCGCCACATGCCAGCTGATTATGTGATAGAAAGTCCTTCGCGTTCTCCAACGGCTTAATTCCGACACGACACCCACTCAGAAGCCTGCTTGCCAAGTATGTCCCGTAGAAGGGGCCACAGTACCACACGCTGCTCCAGTATCCACCATCCGCCTGGGCTCTCATAACGGCGTCGACCCCTTCACCGACGATTTCTCCGTATCGACGCGCGTCGTACACCTCCAACGCGTAAGCAAGATTTGCGGTGACCTCAATATCCTTCCCCAAACGTTCACCCCAATAGGTTCCAACGGACGCCCGAAGTCTCTTTTGGAAATCGCTACTATCCGATGCATCAAGGATCCAGGTGTGAAAGGTTCCGTCCTCATAACGATTTGAAGTCGTCAACAACTCTATGCAGTCATCGAGAACGGGATACATATCGGTGCAATCGGTCCGTGCTAACAAGGCAATCACCTGCGCTAAGTCATCCGTATCGGGTGGGAGCCAAGGATAGCCGGGGAAATAATTCCAGCCGCCGCGGACCGACTTCATACGCGAATTCCTGATAACAGATAATTCCTCTGAAATGACGTCCGGGCTCACCGTAGCCTCATCCAGATAATTCATTTCGAGCAAAGCATCCAACACAATTGTGCGCTGAAAGAGGTCGCTGACCACATTTAAACCGGATTTTGCGGACTGTCCGGCTGATAGATCCGGAAGGGTCATCAATTGCTGCATTTCCACGTATGAATATTTTTGTTCAAGAAGAAGGAATTCCACCGCAGGCATGAGAATCCCGGCGAACGGGAATGTCTCACCTGACTTTAGTATTGTGGCGTGAGAATCGAGCGGTACCCTATGAATCTCCTCTACTTTCTTTCTCTTTTCCAGAAGCCATTCCTGGGTCTCAAGGAAATCATGTTCGAGACCGTTCACTTTGCGGACGTATTCCTCGACTGTCTCGCTCCACCATGGAACATCAAAGCTCGCGCAGCTTGATAAGGCATCCAAAAAGGCTTTCTTCGCAAGGCAGAAGATTCGTTCCGACGCACCGGAATAATGGATATATCTTCCCAGGACACCTAATTCATCGGTGGGTTTGTCTTTCAGAGATTGGCTCAATCTCGTATCGGAAAAACACAAGGAGAGGAGGTATGACTGACGATGTCCCAGGTAATCCTCCTTCCAATCCTGCAAATCGTCAAGCAGCTGGAGACCGAGGTGAAAGTGTTCCTGCGTTTCAGTCAACGGATCTTTATCAGCGGATAATCCGGCCAGCGCCATCAATCCGGCCGTCGCGCATTTCGCGAAAGAGCTCTTATTTCGGGCTATCCGGTTCAAGTCTTCGATACTCTCCTCCCCCCAATCGGGCTGGAAATCCAGACCTCGCTTTGCATTATCATTGGCCGAAAGGAAATCGACCCGATATTTCTTGAAATAACGCCAGAACGATGAATCGGGCGGGAAAAGTCGAAACAATAATTCCATTGAATACTCATGGAGGGTGTGCAACACAAGGAGAGAAGATTGTTGCGTATCCCCGTCAAGGAGCTCGTCAAGAACCAGGAGATAACTGAAATATAAATTCCCGGCCAGTGCCAATTTGCTGACGACTTCGGAATCGAGAGCAGGATAATTCGAAGAAAAAAGGAATGGATAGATATTGTAGAAATTTCCCCGGAACCTTCCTGCCATTTTTCGGAAAGTTGAATCAGGAGGGAGTTGGATTTCGTCCGCAACTCGACCCATCGCTCGCTGGTATTCGTCGAAGCACCGCTGTTCAATCGCCTCTCGGACCATCATTATGGCTTCTCCCCCAAGTCTTTCAACCGATCCCGTGCCATTTCAACGTGCCGCTTGCCGGCATTTCTAGCCACAACCCAGCGGTATTCTGTGATAGCATCTTTCGTGTCTCCTTCGGCTTCATACAACCTTCCGAGAGACAAGTGCGCCCACGAATCAAAATCTGGTGCAATCCTGCGAACAAGAAAGTCGTTATAGGTTTTGATGGCGTCCTGATAACGCCGAAGCGCTTCATAAGCATGAGCCAGATCGACATAGATGATACCAACCTGTAAAGAGTCTACTCGAGTCGATACATTCCCACTTGACGTTGCTATGATGGCGATACACTCGCCGATACACGCATTATAGTCCTCCATTTCCGTTAGCGCGGATGTCAGTTTCAAATGATAGAAGTTGCGCGCGTTAGGGAACTCCGAGATTAGTCTGCGGTAGATCGAGATAACCGAATCGGATTTCCCCTGCCGCGAGTAAAGGAGTGCGAGCCCTTCTTCGGCTTCATATTTCGCCAGCCGTCCCCTTGTTGCCGCGAGGTTAAGATATTCATCCGCTTTCTTCTCGGAACCGCTTCTCCCGAGTATGAAGAGGATGGGCTTCAGAAACCACGGCACTGAGCTGGCGAAGAAGTTAAACAAACCCAGTGTCAGATAGGCGTCGTAATAATGGGGATTGATGGAGAGCAATTTCTCATGGTAAGTCAGTGCCTTCTGACCGAGGGATGCTGATTTGAAATAGTTTCCATTCGAGGCCTCAAGTTCACCCAGGTAGCCGCATCCGGCCCCCGTATAGAAAAGGGCCTCCTCATCTACAGGCGTATTCGAAAGCATCCTCTCGCCGAGATCGATCACACGCCTCATTTCATTGCTGAATCGAGTCTCCACGGCTGTATCACGAATCAATGCACTCCCTTTGTAGACGTATTCCCGCCATAAAACCATCGCGCCATAGAAGTCCCGTCGAAGCGAAATACTGTCCGCTGAATCCATTTTATCTGCACACTGCAGTGCTTCGCCAAAATCGCAGTTATAGGTCAGCTTCACAATCCGGACCTGCTCCAATGTGTCTTTGGCCGTACCCCCAGAGTCTGAGACAATGGAGTAGGACTCAGCAGAGTTCAGGAGGACCCAAAGCGTGATCAAGAAACATCGACCCATGCTCATTCGTTGTTCCATTCTCATTGAATTGACTAAAGTGAGATCGCTCCAAACTGTTTAGACTGAGCATACGATCAGCTCAAAGCGGGACCCTGCCGATACAAACTAGTTGTCCGGGGAGCGATCCCATTGTCGAGTCGGGTTAACTGCGAAGCCTACAGCACATTCGGCGGGTGAACCTCGTTTTTGTAGACTAAGCAAAACCATACGGTTTCGAATTCGAGTCTCTCTTCCAGCTCGTCGATCGACAGGTCGACGTCATACAGGACATCGTTGAGCGACTTGACTTCGAGCTTCTCTTTATTCTCCTCCATCTTCTCTCACCTCCTTTCTCCAAAGTGATTCTTCCTGGAAAAACGCATCCGTCACCTATGCACTAGATTTGAGCGGTTCTAATGACATTCTGACCAGTCGTCTTCTTGCGCGGACCTCACCTCCCTTCAGCTACGGCCTCCTCGTAGGCACTCCTTGCAGATGCTTGAAACAATGCGGGGAAACCGTCACAGTATGATCGGCTCATACTCCCATATTCCCTTTTTGCGAACACCGGACAACCTCCACCACAAAACAACGAGTACTTGCACCTCGAGCATGATTTGAGCGACCCGATCGTTCTTTCACGCCAGACCGAAAGTGAATCCGATTCGATTCTAAGGACCGGGACAAACTCGCCGATCTTGTCCGAGACGGTCCCCACGGATTCCCAGCAAGCGTAAATATCGCCGCGAGGATCAAATATGACATTACCTGTGCTCGCGCCACAATACGTGCCTCGGTACCGAAAGCCCTTCCTGCTTGTAATGACCGCTTTGAGATGGTCTTTCAAGATGTCACCGGGCAGGGCAAAGACATAAAATCCACAGTCTTCCTCCCTCTTACCTGCCAAATGACGAGAAATACCGTTCCGACGCGTAGATAGACCGCCAGGCGATTCGTCACCGGCAAGACACCGGGGCCGCAGATCCATGCCGCCGACTCCTGCAGGCGCCAAGTTTACACTTTGAGTAAATGCAATCTGACATTTAAAGTTCGGAGAGTCCGGCCAGCCCGCGTCCCGCATCTTGGCGGCCAGTTCTTCGAGCCCGTCGACATTGTCCTCATCCACATTGACCCTTAGACTCACCCTGGCACCCAACTGCAAAGCCAATGTCACGTTCGAGAAAATTTTCAGAAAGGTTCCCTCTCCCGTGTAGAGAATTCTCCGACCGTCGTGATCCCGCTCGTCACCATCGATGGTGATCTGTAAGTGATTGATAAACTTATCGCCAATCAAGTCGGTGAATGAGTCAAGTTCATAACCATTTGTTATCGCGCAAAAATCATACCCCCTGGAATTGCCTTGCGAAACGATGTAACGTACCACCCGCCCATTCTTCTGAAGAAGCGGCTCTCCGCCGTACAGTGTTATTGTGGCGGTTATTCCTTTCGTGGATGACAATTCATCTACGGCTCCATAAGCAGCATCGACTGTACGCTCAGTGAACGTTTCCCCTGACCAGGCACTACCATCTTTCGATATCAGTTTCTCATAGCAATAGTTACAGCGGAAATTGCAGTCGTATGCGACGACAAACGCATAATTGTGCGTTCGACTTTCCCTTTTCTGAAGCACGGCGGCGAACTGTCTGACGTGTTCGCGTTCCTGAGTAATGGAGATATCTGTGAGATACCCCCTTCTTTTCAGGGTCATAATGGTGGTGGCTGATAGTCCATCGTACCTCCCGCACCGGAGGGAGTCGGCAATTCTTTTGCTGACGACATCGATGGCGCCGGTGTACCCGTGTACAAGCAGATACTCGCCGGATTTGGGAAGTCGCACATAAACGACATAACTCGATGTCCGCATTTGACCTCTTACAAATTCTTCACACTGCCACCATTATGACGAATTTCCCGGCATAGAATCTTCGTCTCTTCACATCAATAATCACTACGACGGATATGCTTTGCGGCCTCTCGATACTCCTCCATTGTCATTCCCGTCACTCTCTTGAAAGTCCGCGAGCCCCCATCTTCCCGAGGAAACCCTACTTCAAAACAAATTTCGAAGCAGTATTTCCCTGTTTCCTTGAGCAGCTTCTTGGCCTGCTCCACCTTCGTTTGAGTGATGAACTTAGAGATGGGGATTCCGGCAGTTCTCCGGAACTCTTTTCGCAGCCTCTCGGGTGGAACCTTAAGCTCGGCCGCTAACGGCCCCACCCCGCATACCCGTTTTACGTTCCGCTCGATATAACGCTTGACATCTTCCGTATCCATCTTCCGCAGCCTCCTGAACCGAGACAATACTAATATTACTGTTTGCCCGCGTCTTCAGCCAGCTGGTGTACCAAATTGCTATATACTTTGCATGCCCACCAACCCGTCAGCTAAATCTTATTCAAGTCCGTCATTAATGTCAAGAAAAATCCATTGGCATTCCCGGTCAACCTGTGCGGCACAACGACGTCTTCCGCCCGCCTGGCAGCATCGCCTCGGCGCGACTCCCCACGCCTCTTGCGGCAGCCTCACCGCCTGCGGAGCGGCGGACGCAAAAAAGTCGGCCCGATCACCGAAAAGACAACCATGTTCAACGCGGTCATCGCCGTGACCGCTATACCGGCATATAACACCGCGCTGCTGTTCACGAAATACCCGTACGCCATCGCGAGCACACCCGCGAGAAGTACCAATGCCATGATTACCGTCCTCGCCGGCACCTTCTCCATTCCCTTCATCCGTCCCTCCGTCATTTTAATGTCCTTTCTTCGCGGCCTGGCACGCGCCGCCGGCAGCGGGAACGAAAACGCGGGACCCATCTGCAAAATGAGCGCACAGCCATTCCATCACTTCTTCTTCAGGTTACTGACGATATCGATTATCGCGAAGACGACGCCGATGCTCATGAGGGCGTAGCCGACGAGCCGGTCGGCGCCGAAGGCGATCCCTGCCAGGACAAACGCGAACGCGATGCCGCCCAGCGGCGTCAGGTGCCGGTTACCCAGCTTCCGGTTGACGACAATTACGAGTGCCGCGATAACGATCAGCACCACGAGCGAGATTGCAATGTAGATCCTCTCGTCCATCATGCCTCCATGTTAGGTTATCGATCAGGCGATCCGCTCCGGAGCCTGTCCCTCTGACGCGGGAAAGTTACCGTGGATCCCTATCAACTGCAAACGCCCGGAGAGCGAAAACCTTCCAGCGTCTCGCGCCTCCCTTTTTCAATTCACCTTTGTCGAACACCTACTCACATGCAAGAGGCTATGGGGTTTCACGCAAAGTTCGCAAAGCACCCTTTTGATAACGTAAAAGAATCCCTCGGGCGCAAAGATCGCAAAGAAAATATAATTGCCGTCTCCAAATCTCCCACTCTCCTTGTCCCCCCTTCTCCTCGTCTCCCATGTCTCTGTGTCTCCGTGTCCGAATATCATCCTGTCACCTTGTCTCCATGTCTCCAGGTCCCCGAGTCTCCGCGTCTCAGCGCCTCGCGCCTCCCCTTTTCAATTCACCATTGTCGAACAGCTTCATGCAAGAGGCTATGGGGTTTCACGCAAAGTCCGCAAAGTATCCTTTTGATAACGTAAGAGAATACGACGGCGCCCGCCTGCGCTAAAGCTTCGGCGGGCTGGCAAAGATCGCAAAGAAGAAAGGGTCCTTATCCCCCCAAGTAGCCACCTCCCCTTTTTCTCCACCTCTCCCCGTCCCCTTGTCCCCCAGTCTCCTCGTCTCCGATGAACATTGCATCGACGTTCGTTGAGCGCCCGCCCTTCTCATGGTGTCAGGGAAAATCCCACCGCCGGAAACAATATCACCTCGCCCTGGCTGCTGACGAAGGTATTCAATTCGAATAGTCCGCGAACAGCTCCGCCGACGACGACTCCCCCGACTATGAATTCCGTTGCCGAGTAACCGCTGCTGTTCAGAGATATATTAGAGCCCCAGAGATTTCACCCCCTGGCTATGAGGGAGTTGTACTCCCGAGCTGCCAGGCTCACCTATCTGATGCAGATCCCCTTGTACCCGACTTCACATACGGAAACATCCTGAGTTCGCCGTCGCGGCTGAATTCATAATCGGTACAGAGAAGCCTGATCTTCGCGTAAGTCCACGTGTACCACGGAGCGAATTCCGATTTGAAGACCACGCTCGTAAAAGTCCTGACTGCGTGGGGTGGGATAGTCATCTCAAACGTGACAGTATCCGCGACCGGTGGGCTGACGTATATAGTTGAATCGCGCGGAGAGAGACCGCCCAGGTCGTAAAGCTCCACGCTTATCGTGTGGCTCGACGGGAAATGAAGAGTCACCGGCGAGCCGGTCCAGTTCCGCACGGAAAGCGCGAACGTGTAGGTGTTGGAAGAATTGCTCTCGCCGTTCGGGTCGGGAGTTATCACGCCCGAGATGGGAATAGTACGGTCGATGACCTCGAACGATGTATCCGCCATATACAGGTTACCGGCGAGGAGGCCCGTGCGCAGCTCGTAATAACCGATTGCCAGCGCGGTGTCCGCGGGCCGGACGTGCTGGTCCCAAACGTAAGTTATTTCCTTTGTCTCCCCCGGCGCCAGGTGGATTTCTGACGGAGCGGAGGAATCGGCAGAGGTTACGGCCGGATAGATATAATAGAAAGAGGGAAAGTTGAAGCGGTAGACCGAGAACCAGAACTGGCTCTGGTGCTGAAAGTAGATTGCCCTTTCTTCTGAAGTAGGATTCAAAATCCGGTATCGCAAAGTGATCGGTTCACCGTCACCGTAAATGTCGGAGTCGATGTAGAAATGGGCGGTCAGCCCCACCCACGGCGCTTTGGACTGGTACACTCTGTTCGCGAGGCTGTCCAGCGCGACCAGTATCGTGTTGACCTTCCCGATTACGGCAATTGAATCCTTACCGGATTGGAGCGTACACTGGTCGATCGAGATATGCCGGGAATAGCCTTCTCCCTCCAACTGGACGGTGAAGATAAATCCGTCCATACAGCTGTTCGGGAAGGTGTCCTGCAGCGCCGAGAAATCATCGAAGCGGCGGAGCAGACCTGAATACTCATCCGGGGTAAGCTGCAGCTCGAGGTTGGGGTAAGTGGTCTCAAGCGTGGCGATCCCGGCAGGGCTGACGACGATTTTCGTGTGCAGGCCTCCGAAGAAACCGCCTGTAACAGTGTACGTAATGGTTGGATTATCTCCTGACGCGGGCGGCCCCGCGACATGACACGCCGGCACGAGAAGCGCGACCGGGAAGGCCCACGCGATAATTAGTAGCCGCTTATAATTCTTCATTTAATTCCTCATCCGCATTTTTACTTTATTGGTATGGAATCCCTCAGGAGGGTTCCATCGGGCTGATGAATATTTACCAGGAACCAACCCATCCGAGTTATCGGGATCTTATATTCCTTCCCGTCCAAGTAAATCATCACCTGAGGACAAGCGGTCGCCTCGGAGTGATGCCCCCACGCCGTCAGGTCGAGCCGCAGCGGCAGCAAGTAGTCTTCGAAGTGAGAAAACGAATAGCATCCGTCGGGGCCGATCAGCCCGTAAAGCCTGACGGTGACTGTGTCCCCGACGGAGGGGTATCCCAGATAGTTTACGCTGTCCACCTTGATAATGAAGTCGCCGGGATTCTTCTCAGGCCCTGTACTGCTGCAGCCGGCGAAAGCCAGGATAAGTCCGAATAAACCGGGCCAAAATAAATTCATATCTCCTCCCCCTACGGCGTCACTGGACTAATCACGATATGACGATAGCGCGAGTATTTCCTGTCGTCTTGCGTCAGCGTCAGTGTCGTACCTGACTGAGTCATGTAAAAGGAACCGTTCAAAATCAGAGTCCAGTCGAATTCCGCCGTATGCATCGCGAGATCTTTCAACACCAGCGAATCGCCGACAGTCCTGTATTCTCCTCCGCCTGCCGGCGGTGTGTAAGCCAGATTCCCCCTGCATGTATACCAGCCGGTGTCACCGAAAGTAAACGTGGCGTGACTTTGCGCGGTATCGACGCTGTCAGTTCCCGCAAAATATGCAATCGAGAAAGTCCCTTCATACGTCCCGGGTTTGATCGGGAGGTTTGAAGTCGGACCCGTCGAATCGCACGTGACAAAGAACAGTGAGCAGAGCAGCATAGATGCTTTAGTCATACCTCATCCCCTTTCTTTTTGGGGCAGCGGTTCGTCAAACATTACAGTTTCCGGGATGTCACATCGTTTCGTGACATGTTCATTCCGGATATTTCAAATTGACAGCGCCGGTGGTCGCATCTATCCCCAGCTGAAGTGTCACGGACCGATTGTCCCTGGAAAGATATGTAATCCACCATGTCGTCGCCGGATCAGGCACCACCGGCTCGCCTAACGTCGCGGTTATGGTGTAGTTGGGATTATCGGTTCTGAATTGGGAGCCACCATTTCGTTCGGCGATGTGCATGGCCGAATCGCTGTTGAACCATCCGTGCGTGATCGGGGCAACTCCGATGGGCGATGTGGAGTTGCTGTCAAAACCGACTCCGCTGGAATTCGCGTGAAACCAGTAAGTAGCAAATGGCATCGTAGTGTCGACGTACTGATAGTGCCACACTCCAGATCCTCCATCTATATAAACCTGGGTGCTTGACACCGTAAGCAGACGCAGCCCCTTTTTGTACGACGCCGCGAGGGAATTGACATCCGCGAATTGCGCCGCCGCTGTATTAGGTGCCGCCGGCGGGTCGGGGCCAGCCGGATTCTCACCGCATCCGGTCAAGGCGACGCCGAAAATGCAAAGAAGAACAAATGCTTTCATGTAATCCTCCTTTCAACGGATCTCCCTTTCACATCCTGCGGCGCTCTTACTTCACCGCAAGCTCTTCCCATTCCGCCGTGGAGATGTTCGGTCCCGGCGATCTGAAGAATTTCGTTACCGCGATCCGATCACCGCGGAGAAGGACGGAGACCGAAACGAACGGCGTCCTGATGCTCATCCCCTCGTACGCTTTTCGCAGCGCCTGCTCGCTCGCGTACGGATGGGTGGCCATCCCTTCTACATATGTTTTCACCCGGGCGGCGTCCACTTCCTGAGAATACCATGATTCCTGCCCAAGATCGGTTATGCACCATGCCTCGGCATTTGCCGAGAAGTAGTCGTTGAGAGCGGTTACTTCCTGAGACGACGCAACGCCGTCGTCGTTTCCGAAGAGGTCTGCGACCGCGTTCCTGTCGAAGGTCACTTCCGCCGAGCCCGACTCGGTCGGAGATTTGGAACTGCAGGCGATTAATGTGATCGTAAGAACAGCGAAGAGCCCTGTTTGCACGATAAGTGTTCTGATTTTCACGACAGCCTCCCTTATACTCTATCCATTCGATATTCCTCCTGACAAGTCGACAGGGATCAGGACGGGCTACACCGTACCTCATTCAGGCCGTAACAACTATATTAGATTTTCCCAAGCATCGGCACGCCCTGCCTCACGAGAATTTATAGGCTTACGAAGTCAAGTGCAACACCGGCAATGGCTCATTTCGGTTTCACGCAGAGATCGCTGAGACAGAATATCGCAAAGAACGCAAAGGGATTTCATCCTCTTCTTTGCGGACTTTGCGTGAAATGTTTTGCCGGATATTCAGACTGAGCTACTACCGCGAGATCGAGTGCTGTTCCGTCTGAGTTTCGACATTCGGCATGGAATGGATCTTCAGGCTTTCTGCGCGCCCGTCGAAGACCCGCGGATTCGTTACGGACCTATTCAATCGACATTCGTCTTGAATATTTTTCGTGTACGGCGCCTTCTTATGATCCATACAGGCACAGCGACCACCACCATTATGATGAAGACTAATCCACCGAGGGTCGCCTTCGCGATTGCCGGGAATCCCCATTTCACATTGAAGTCCATCGGCACATATGTATTGAGCGACGTGTCCGGCATGCCTGTGTCATAGAAGCTCGTCAGCATGAGTCTAGCGTTTCCCGGTTTCGTGTACCACACATCGTTCACGTGTCCGCACTCCGAAAGGATGACTTGCCTTCCCTTCGCGAGGTATGGCAACAGCTTCTCGGCGGCATTCTGAGGCGGCGTCGAGAAATCCACGCTCCCGCTGAGGAGGAGTGTCTCCACATCGGACGCGCGCGCCCTCAGGTATTCCGGGGGAAGCTGCTCGACCGGCCAATGGCCGTAAGTCATCGGGCCCCAGAGCAATTTACTCATCGGTGAACCGAGAGGTGTGTTGGAAGGATCCATCTCGACCGGATAGTTGCGCGCCGGATTGTAATCCGCGCTGACCGCCTTCGAGGCGAGGTCGCCCCACGTGGACATCGACGGCACAACATAACCGTAAGCGGCAGAGATCAGCGCGAGCCCGCTCGCGTCTCCACGATCCGCCGCGGCATATGCGTCGAAGACCATCGCCGCGGTACTCCGGTGAAAGAGGAGCGCGAACGTGACCACCCGTACCTTTCCCGGATCGATCGGCAAAATAAGCCACCTGCGGGGCATCGACTTCAAGACGCGCTGCATCGCCGCGTAAAGGTCGGGAGTCCTTGAGGACATGGCGGAGTCTCGCGACCATAGCGCGGAGTAATGCCTGAGCAGCTCGTCGGTCGGAGCACTTTCCCAGACGAAGCAGCCGGGTGGATTGACGCCGATCATCGCCGAGCGGAAAATACTTTGCGGATGTTTAAGCCCGTAGAGGTAGGCGACGCGTGTGCCGTAACTCTCGCTGAGGAGGTCGACGCGTTTATAACCCAGCGCCCTGCGGACCGATTCGTTATCTTCGATTACTTCGAGCATCGTATAACCGTCGAGGTCGACTCCCCTCGCGGTCAGGCTTTCGGCGTCGGTGCTCCACGCGCGCGCTATTCTCCTCACCGACCTCTCGCCCAGTATGTCGCCGTTTCCTCTTACGGCCTCCGACACTTCAGGGCAATCGAGAACAGTCGAGCCGTCGACTCCCCTGTATCCGACCAGGACGAAGTCATGTTGAGGGAGAAAAGCCGAGGCCTTGCCCCGGTCCCACGACATGTTGCTCGCACCGGGTCCGCCGGCAAGTCCGAATACCGGTTCGGCGGCATTCCCCGATGGGGAGTGGATACGCAGAAATGGCACACTGATCAAGCGGGATGCAGGCTTGCTCCTGTTCTCGGGTACCATGATCGTACCGAAGTCGGCGGCGTACTTCTTAGACCCTATCTCAAATGTCCCAGCTCTGGTTACGATGCTGTCGGCCCTGGTATCTGCCCTGGGCGCAGGATACCGATTATCTCCGCCACCGCACCCGGAGCCGGAAACGAGGAAGGCCGAAAGGAAAAGTACAAACGCGATATCCTGTTTCATATCTATTTCCTTTTCTGGAAAGACCTATCGGGGAAGTGCTGCGAGATGCGAAAGGAGGTGCTTATTGAATGAGGGGCGTTTTGTCGATTGCAGACGTCTAAGCGTCAGCGTTATTTATTCAATCTCAATGTCGTATTTGCCAAGCAGCCCGGTTAATCCATACAGAGAGAACTTGGCTTTCTTGATATTATTTATTTCAGGGTCGATATCGAAATTCGTAGCGGTCGACAAATCAACCTGCTTGAGCATCGTCTTTTTAAAAACGGAATTGGACAAATCGGTATTGGAGAACGCGGAGCCGGTCAGATCGCTTGAGGAGAAATCGACACCCTTCATCGACGAATTTGCGAACGAAGTCCTCATCATTTTCTTTCTCGCGAATGAGCAGTAATCCAACACGCAGCCGTCGAAGGCCACCGTAAAAAGGAAATCGTTGCATTCGATAAAGCTGACACCCAGCAGTTTGCTGTTCCTGAACGCCACATTCGTCAGATGACAGTCGTTGAGCTTCACCATTGTCAGGTTACAGCTTATGAAGGCACAATCTATGAATTTGACCGACGTAAGGACGGCCTTTGAAAAATCGCAGTCGGTAAACGAACAGTTTTCGAACTCCAGGTTCTCCGTCTCTTTTCCGGGACAGGTTAGATTTCTAAACGCCTGGCCCTCGTGAAAAAGCATTGCCATTTTATCTCTCTTTTGCGAATTCTGTTTCGATATAATAAGGCTAACAATGTACGGTTGCCGATGGCGCCCCGCCGCGCTCCCGGAACAGCCATCCCGCGAATCAAACTCCTCTGCTCAGGAACTCGGCGAGCTCGGCACTCGTGGCATTCCCGACCAGGTACCTCCCGTCAAGTTCTAAGATGGGGACCGACTTAAATCCCTTTTTCTTGATCAGGCCCGGTTGGAAGGTGATGTCGATTTGCGTCAGGTCAAACCGGAAATCGCGCTGCAAATCGAGAAGGCGCTGCTTCACAATCGGGCAGAACGGACAAACGCTCGCTGTATAGAGAGTAAGCTTCGTGACCCCCTTCGCGGGCGGTGCCGGTTTAGCCGCCTGGTCTCTCACGGAGCCGTACCCGAGCAGCCCGGAAATGTACGGAAATATCTTCACATATATGGCCTGCGCGAACACACCCGCAACCAGGACAAAGATAGCCGCCCACCAGCCGATCGCAACTCCCATCACGACGGCCAAAACCGGCAGGCCTACCCAGGTAAGCCACACGTTCCAGAGATAACACTGCTGTCTCATGAGTTTCATGGCACGATCCCTTTCAGGGGTTACAACTTCCCATCAGCCGCCAATTTATACGTTCATCTCTTTAACCGCAAACATCCCGGCCGGATAAGCGTGGAGTTCAACCTTTTACAGAGTGCGACGGGACATTTCTGTTCAGAAGGTGGTTATCTTATCCGCCGATGTAACCTTATTCAAGCAATCGACCATGGTGGAAATCGGCCACCATTCCAGGATTGTTCCGGTTCATTTATTTCAATGATAACACCGATACTCATTCTTCCTTCCCTTTAATCAGTCTGATACCCCAGTGGTAAGGTACTAAAACCGTACTCTCACCGCTCAATTGCAGATTGAGGCCTCCGATAGAGTCGAGAATGGTCTCCTTGTTAGGCCGGGTCTCGACTTTCGGCCCTCTCGGTGTAACGATGTCTTTTCGCCAATGAATGATGGCGACAACCCCGGAAGGTTTGAGGATTCGCGAAGCTTCTTCGAGCAACGTTCTCCGTTCGTTGAATTGTAAAATGTCGAAGAGTAACACCATTCCAACACTGGAGGACTCCAATCCTGTTCTATTCTCGACAACATCACGAGGGAAAAACCGCACGTTTGACAGCCCGGCTCTCTGAACGTTTTTTTGTGCGACGGCAATCATGTCAGATTCAATGTCGAACGAGATTATTTCGCCACTTGCTTCCCGCGCAACAGGCACGGTGAAAGTGCCTTATCTACATCCGATTTCGACGATGGGATCAGCAATACTTCCAATCGTCAGCCAGCTTACAATTCCTGCAACATCGAAAAGACTATTCCAATAAGTCTCATCCGGCATCCCGCTATCAATCACCTTGATCGCAATCTCCGAAATGGCGCTTAACGCGTCGCCGGACAAAGCCGTGGCGTGCATCATTTGGTGCGATTCATAATGCGAGTCCACTGACTCTGATCCATGATCAGTTGTAAACTGACGAGTCCGTGGATTCGTCGAGCGGCATGAAGTCAACGATCCGCCGAAGTCCGCCTTTGGCGGACGAAGGCGCGCGAGCTCGATTTATATCCAATGATAGCCTGCCCGAAACGCGGAACGCGTATTCGGGGAGCGCCTTTGTCCCGCATGCTATGCGCAGCGGCAGTTGATTCCATGTAATACATATGTTATAATCTAACATCAACCGGAGAATCTATCATGCTTAAGACCGCCGTCCGACGAGTTGGTAACAGCTTGGGAATTACCTTACCCAAAACCGTCGTCGACAACCTGCACCTCAGCGAGGGGGATGAACTCCACCTTGTCGAAACTGACGAAGGCGTGATCATTACACCGTTCAACCCAAAATTCGCTGAATGGGCTAAGGCGTATGAGCGCACAAACAAGAAGTTCAGGAACACCCTAAAGGCCCTCGCGAAATAATGGCAACCCGCTTCGTGCAGGAGGAACTTGTCATGATAATCCATTCTGACCTCCTCCAGCGATACGGCGGAAGAGCCGGACTCCGGGATCTTGCTGTCCTCGAATCTGCTCTGGCTCAACCCAGGATAACCGTTGGGCAAAAGTTCGTTCATAAGTCCTTGTTCGACAAGGCTGCTGCTTGCGGTTTTCATCTTTGCAGAAACCATCCATTCATTGATGGGAACAAACGGGTTGCATTTGTATTGATGGATCTCTTCCTCCAGGGAAACGGCTGGGAAATAGTCGCCAACGAGGAGGACGCGTATTCGTTGATGATTGACTTGTCTTCCGGAAAGGTATCCAAAGCTCAGTTATCCTCCTGGCTGAAGAACCATTCCGCCCGCTTCCCAAAACACTGAACTGCCGTTGCGCATAACGTTTACGGGAATCGCGTTCGTGCCGCGCTCCTATCATGGGGTACTTTACGTGCGTCCACTGACTCTGATCCATGATCAGTTGTAAACTGACGAGTCCGTGGACTCGTCGAGCGGCATGAAGTCAACGATCCGCCGAAGTCCGCCTTTGGCGGACGAAGGCGGGCGAACTCGATATACATCCAATGATAGCCTGCCCCGAAACGCGGAACGCGTCTTCGGGAAGCGTCGTGATTGCCGTTGTTATGCGTTCGTGCCGCGCGCGTGAAATGGTTGAAAGAGTCAATCGATGTCAGTATGTTTAACAGAAGGAGTAATGCAATGTCTAGTACCGTCGCCCAAATGAGCAAGCAGGAACTTGAGCAGATGATTTCGAACGCAGTAGAGGAGAAACTCCTTGAGTTATTCGGCGACCCTGACGAGGGTCTGTCGATGAAGGAAAACCTCCGCAAACGACTTCGCCGGCAGAAAAGAGCAGTCGCCGAAGGAGATCGCGGAACCGACCTTAGTACCCTTCGCAAGCAAATCGGCCTGTAATTGCACTCGGTTCGACTTCTCAAGTCTGCGTCCAAAGAGCTTGAAAGGCTTGATCGAACGACTGCCAAACGGATTGTTGATCGACTCGACTGGCTCTCATCAAATCTTGACTCCACGAAGCTATTCCCCCTCAAAGGTGAACTAAGCGGGCTATACAAGATCCGAGAAGGTTCATACCGCATCATCTTTGAAATCCTCAAATCTGAGAACACCCTCATTGTGCATGCCATCGGGCATCGTCGTGAAATTTATAAGCGGCGTTGACTGTCAAACACGCTCCAGACAATTCGCGCCCGGCATGATGTATAACATCCGCCGAAATAACGCGATCCCGCTTCATCGGTACCCTCATTTTCCTCAAATCTAATAAGCGGGATCGAACTTTCAAGGTCTACGTTCGCGTGTCGTTATTTCGGCATGTTATGCGTTCGTGCCCCGCCACCTAACGGGACCTCTTGAAAAACTTGTTAAATAGCTCCTCGGATTTCTTCGCACCTTCATCAGTCAACAATACGGATTTCGCCTTAGTCTTTGGATCGCTGATCATCCCTTTTTCAAAGAGGCGGTTCAAAGTCTCCCAGTCATATCCCTTCCAAGTGCGGATGCCATCACCGTACTCAAAGCTTGTCAACTGAAGAAGGGCTAGGACTGTCTCATCAACCTTGTCAGTATCGATTTCCATGGGCGTTACCTTTCATTTTGGCGCGGCGGGCCATGACGCATAACGTCCGCGCGAACCACGTTCTTGCCGCGCTCATTGTAGCCTATTACGTGCACGGCATGAAGTCGAAGACCTCTACGAGGCCGTAGGCCCGACGAAGTCCGCCTTTGGCGGACGAAGGCGGGCGAACTCGATATACATCCAATGATAGCCTGCCCCGAAACGCGGAACGCGTATTCGGGGAGCGTCGTGATGTGGCATGTTAGGCGACGTTTGCACGCTTGCCATGAAGTTATGTGTCCGCCCATTTTTCATACACTTTCTTCACGTTGCGGTAGGGTGTACCAGTCTTGAGATCATCAGTGAAGTCTTTGATCGTGGTATTGATAAGTTGTGGCACATCAGTCGTCCAAAGGATGCGCGTTCTAGCGCGTTCATGGCTCAATCACTGTGCCAATTGAACGTAAGAAGGATTTGACGACAACCGCAAAGCGCTCGGGCTGGTCATAGTGGACCCCGTGGCCAGCTTCCCGGATTTGTTCAACCTGAAATCTCGGATTAAGACGTTGCAGCTCTGCGGCAACAACAGACGAAACCACACCTTTATCACCAAATCACGAGGAGGCTTGGAACGTCAATCGCACTCACTAACTGCTTATAGTCGGGGTTCGGTGGCGTGAGAACGTCGAAAGCGGCCATGCTTGTTTGAAGTCGTGCCCGGGCGATCAGCTCGAGGGTATCCAATGACCGATCAGGGTGTCTAATCCGCGCTTCTGCCACCACTTCATCCAATGACATATTGAGATTCGCCGATGCTGATCGGCCACATCGCTATCGCGAACTTCGCGCTGAACTTTTGGACTCAAGAACGTTGGATCAGCTAAGATTAGACCACGGAGTAGCTTTGGGTTACGACTTGCCACCACGGCTGCAGTCATACCTCCCATGGAGTGTCCGATCAGAATCGGAGGAGAAAGTCTTAGAGCCTTTATAAGACCGACGACATCGTTTGCATGGTCTTCGTATCGGTACCCATAGTCAGGCACACTCGACTTTCCATGACCCCTGGCATCCGGCATGATTACGTCATATTCTCCCTCTATAGCATGTGCCAAAGCAGTCCAGCAGGCTCCATTAGCAGTTAATCCGTGTAGCAAAATTAAAGGAGGCTTGCTTCCTCCGGTTCTCGTGTAGTGTATGTTAATTCCGTTTGTTTCGCAGATTGCTGTGCTCCAGTCGGTCATTTGGTTATCTCCTTCGAGCAAAAAATTCATCGTTTACTTTGTAATTGATGTCGACACAGCAGCGGAGACCCTGGCGTGCACATGACGGCTAACGTCCACCGGAGAGAAGTCGCCCCGCGCAACCGCACTCTCCCAATGAGCGTCCACGACTCTCCACGAGTTTAGCAACTCGTAGAGTTGTAAACGATGAGTCCGTGGACAACAAGACGTCGTGTTAAGGTATGCACAACAT